>DUJI01000281.1 GCA_013329855.1 Thermoplasmata archaeon
CCGCAGCCGCTCTCGCCGACCAGGCCCAGGATCTCCCCTGGCTTCAGGTTGAAGTCGATTCCGTCCACCGCATGAACGAAGATCTCCTCGCCCCGCAAGGAGGCGAGGAAGCCCCGCTTGAGGTCGAAGTACTTCTTCAGGGACTGGACCTGGAGGACGTAGCCATCCTCGGCGACCGTCGGCATCTGGGCGAACGGGTCCGGCATCGCCTCGGTCATGTCCGGGCCAGACCCCCTTGGTTGTAGAAGTCCTGGGAGAAATGGCACAGGGCGCGGTGGCCGGGCTCCGGGGCGACGTAGGGCGGCCTCTCCGTCGTGCAGATGTCCTTCGCGTAGCTGCACCGGGGATGGAAGCGGCACCCCGTCGGCGGCGTCACGAGGCTCGGCGGGCTACCGGGGATCGCCTCGAGGCGGCGCTTGGAACCCTTCACGCTGGGGAAGGCTCCGAGGAGCCCCTGGGTGTACGGGTGCAGGGTCCGGTTGAAGATCCGCTTGGAGGGACCCTCCTCGACGAGCTCGCCCGCGTACATCACGCAGATGCGGTCCGCGACCTTGGCGACCGTGGACACGTCGTGGGAGATGATGATCAGGGTCATCTCCAGCTCCTTCTGGATTCGGAGGACCTCATCCATGATTTTGGACGCCGTGATCACGTCGAGGGCCGTCGTGGGCTCGTCCATGATCACGAGCTTGGGGTTCAGGGCGAGGGCCATGGCGATCATCGCCCGCTGCTTCATGCCGCCGCTGTACTCGTGAGGGTAGTTGTCAATCCGGTCCACGGGGATCCCGACGAGCCTGTAGAGCTCCGCGACGCGCTTCCGCGCCTGCTCGTCGTCCACCTCCTCGTGGGCCTGGATCGCCTCGACGATCTGGTCACCGACCGTGTACACCGGGTTGAGGGCGTTCATGGCCCCCTGGAACACGAGGGAGATTTCCTTCCAACGGACCTCGTTGAGCTTGGGGTGGTACTCCCGCAGGGACCCGTCCTTGCGGCGGGTGATGTCAATCAGGTCCCCCTCCTGCTTGGCCGCCCCCAGGCGGTGCTGGGCCTCCAGGAACTGGCGGCGGACGCTCTTGTCCCCCGACTGCCAGCGCTGGCCCAGGTCGTCCACCTGCTTCTCCAGCGCCTTGATCTCGGGCTGGAGGTACTTTCGGTATGTCGCGGACAGGGGATTCTTCAGGGTGTTCAGGGCGCGCTCCAACTCCTCCCGCTCCTTGGCGGCTTTCCCCTCGCCGGGGTCCGCGGGCGACGCCTCGAGCTGGGCCCGGAGCGGTTCCGCGTCCTTCGCGATGCGCTCCTGCGCGGTCTGCCAGTAGGGCAGCCGGTAATCCAGCGAGACGCCGTTGGGACCGAAGAGGATCTGTCCGCCGAAGACGAACGCGTTGGAGGGCAGCAGCTGGGTGATCGCGTAGGCGAGGGTCGTCTTGCCACAGCCGCTCTCCCCCACGAGGCCCACGGTCTCCCCCTGGTCGATGTTCAGGTCCACCCCGTCCACGGCCTTGACCCAGCCCTGCCGGACCTTGAAATAGACCTTCAGATTGCGGACGACGAGGACGGGCACGGTCAGCGCCTCCGGAGGCGCGGGTTGATGATCTCGTCAAATCCGCGGCCGAGCAGGTAGAAGCCCAGGGAGAGGAACGTGATGCAGAGGCCCGGCGGGACGAGCCACCACCAGTAGGTCAGGGCGCCGCCCTGGGTCAGGACGCTGGACAGGATGCCGCCCCAGGAGATCACGTAGGGGTCGCCGAGGCCGAGGAAGCTGAGGATGGCCTCCGTGATGATCGCGCCCGACACGGTCAGGCTCATGTACAGGAAGCTGAACGGGAGGACGTTGGGGGCGATATGGAGGAACACGAGGCGCAGGTCGGAGGCCCCGGACACGCGCGCCGCGTCGACGAAGGGGCGCTCCTTGAGGGTGAGGACCTGGGACCGCACGACCCGCGCGATCCCGGGCCAGCCGAGAATCGCGAGGATGATCACGATGACCCAGATGCTCGGCCGCATGATCTGCTCGAGGACGAGGACCACGGGGAGGAACGGCAGGACGAGGAAGACGTCCGTCGTCCGCATGAGCAACGTATCGATCAGCTTCCCGAAGTACCCGGCGAGGAGGCCGACCAGGGTCCCGATGCCGACGGCGAACAGGGCGGCCAGGAGCCCCACGATGAACGCGACCTGGGAGCCGTAGAAGAGGAGGGTCACCATGTCCGCGCCGTTGAAGTCCGTGCCGAGCAGGTACGTGTTGCCGGACGGGTAGGTGCCCGGAGGCAGCGGCGTGCGGATCGTGCCCAGGAGCTGGAAGACCACGGTCTGGCCGCGGCCCCCGTCGAGCCAGACGCCGTTGAGCTCCTGGGGCGTGAGGCCGCCGCCGTACAGGGTGCCGCCGAAGGAACCCGCATAGACCACCTCCGGGACGCCGGGAGGTGGAGCCAACGGGAACTCCTCCGGGACCACGGCCGTGGCCCCGAAGACCGTGGCCATGGTGTATAGCTTGCCTTCCTCCGTGTAGATGAAGACGGTGGGGAGGGCGTCGGGGGGCACCTCGAAGTAGCTTCGCACCCGGCCCGCGAACGTCCAGTCGAACTGGGGATTCGGGGTCAGGTTCCCACTCGTGGCGTTGAGGAAGAGAGAGAACAGGTGGGTCGAGTTCAAGCTCTGGTTGTAGTAGGCGAAGAAGAGGCTCTGGGCCCGGTACGGCGACGGCTGACCCAGGGGAACGAGAGACGGGTCCGCGAAGCTGGATTCCCGTGGGCTGAGTTGGAGGGAGTTCAGGTCCAGGACTGCGAGGCCTGAGGCACCGGCCGACCGCAGGGGAAGGATGATGAACAGGGGGTATGTGGATCGCACGAAGCCCATGGAGCCGTCCACGACCGCCGGCTGCCCGCCCAGGGTCAGCGGGACCCAAGCACGGATGTTCCCCGTGACGTTGGCCACGGCGAGCGTGCCGTTCGCCAGCGGGAGGAGGAAGGCCTGTCCTGGCCCCTCGCGGTACGGGAAGGGCGAGTTGGACGGCTGTGTCACGACGCTCTCCTGGTTGTAGTAGACCAGGGGCGGCGCGGACAGGCTCAGGTTGAACGAGGCGACGTGCCGGCCGTAGGGGGCCAGCACGGGGAATCCGGGGCTCCCGCAGTACGTGGGCGTGGCCCCAATGGGATCCGAATGGCAATAGGAGATCTCGAACAGGTCCGACCGGTTCCCGTCCGACGCGTACAGGTACCGGTAGGGGCCCACGCCCACCCCCACAATCCCGACTTGCGCGAGCCGCATGGTTGGCGCAACGAGCATCTGTCCCGCAGCGGCGGGATCCTCCGACGTCCATAGCGGCGCGTAGGGGAGCGTGTAGTCGTACACCGCCTTCCCGGTGAAGGGGTCGCCGACGACGAACGTGTTGCCCGCGAACGCGGCGATCAGGCCATTCCGGGCAGAGGGTCCGAACGTGACAGGGACCCCGGTCGCCGTCACGTTCTTTCCAGGGACGATGTAGTACACCGCCTGGAGTGGAGTGCCGGGGATGGGGGTGACCCCAAACGCCTGGGTGATGTCGAGGGTCACGGAGAGGTTCCCCACGCGGTAGGGGCTCGTGTTTGCGACCAAGCTGTATTGGAGGAAGTTCATGTAGATGGAGCCCTGACGGTTCGAGTTGATCTCCCAGACACCGCCGAGCTTGTCGGCGGAGAGAGGCGTCGTCGGGCCGAGAACGGGCGCGTTGTAGTCCAGATTGACGTCGATTGTCTGATTGTAGCCATGCACGACAAAGCGGTCCGAGGTGGGGGCCTCGAAGTTCCGCGGATACGGGGAGATGACCGGGGCCAGGATGGCCATCGCGGCGAAGATGAGGACGATGATGAAACCCGCCATGCCCAGCCGGCTCTCCCGGAGCGTGCCCCAGGAGCGCTTCGCGAACCGCCAGAGCGAGCGCCCGATGCCCCGTGCTCGGGTGCTCCGCGCCTGCACCCCACCTTCAGAGACGGACACGCGGATCGAGCACCCCGTACATGATGTCCGCGATGATGTTGCCTGCGATGACCAAGACCGAGATTAGGAACAGGTCCGCACCGGCCAGGAAGTAGTCATGCCGCGTCACCGCCTGAAGGAAATACCAACCGGCGCCGTAGTAGGAGAAGATCTGCTCCAGGACGATGGCCCCACCGATCACGAAGCCCAGGCTAATCGCCAGGGAAGTGACGATGGGGAGGTAGGCGTTCCGGGCCGCGTGATGACTGCGGACCACGCGCTCCGAGAGACCTTTGGCCCGCGCGGTCAGGATGAAATCCTCGCCCATGACCTCGAGCATGGAGGTCTGCATCAGGAGGATGGTCCCCGCCGAGCTGATGAGGACGAGGGCGAGCATGGGCAGGAACGCATGGATCGCGATATCCGCGAAGTCGAACATGGAGAAGTTCCAGTTCCCCACGGCGAGGACGACCGCCCCGGCCGCGACGATGCCACCGCCCAGGACCTCGCGCCGCGTCGATCGGGCGCGTAGGCCGAGGACAATTCCCACGACGCCGAGGAGGACACAGACGACCGCCAGGACCGTGGAGAGCTGGATGTTGTTGAGGCCCGCCAGCCACGCGTAGTGCTGGTCCGTCCACGCCAGATCGCTGTAACCCCGCAAGGGGAACCAGTCCACGACAAAGGCGAAGAAGTACAGCAGGATGAGGCCGATCCAGAACGACGGCATGTTGTAGAAGAAGAGGCTCGTGACGACGGTCGCTCCCTCGCTGAACCGCCCGCGCTTCCAGGCGATGTACCGCCCCAGGAGGATGCCCAGGAGGTACTCGATGATGACGGCGCCCCCAAATAAGAAGAGCGTGCGTGGAAGCGCCTCACGCAAGACGTCGACGACCGGTTTGCTCTCCAAGTAGGAGGGACCGAAGTTGAACGTGAACATATTCGGAACGAACTTGTACATCTTCACGAAGAACGGATCGTTCACGCCGAAGGTCTCGTTGAGCTGGGCCAGCTTGGCACGGTTGAAGGTGGGATCGGCTCGGAAGTTGTCGATGATGCTCCCGGGCATCTGATGGAAGAGAAGGAAGATGACCAGGGTCACCACGAGGATGGTGACCGCGCCTTGGACGGACCTCTTCACGATGTAGTTCAGCAGCGCCGCCACGAGGTCAACCCCCTCGCTTCTTCCGTATCATGGCCGGTGGCCTATAAGAAAGTTCTTGCGACCTGACCCATGCGCCCGTGTGGACCATGTTCCAAGAAAGGGGAAAGGGGACCGGGGGATTGCCCCCGGTCCGTTCGCGCTCACAGCTGTTCGTCCGGTCCGAGCTCCTCTTCGGCGGCCTTGCCGGGTTCCTTGGGCTCCTCAGCCTCGGCCGACACGGTCGGCGGCTTGCGCCGCCGGCTCATCATCATGCCTAGGACGACACCGAGGACGATGCCGACCACGAGCAGCCCGCCGGCGAGACCGTACGCGACCAGCGGGTCCACGCCCGTCAAGGGCGGGGCCACGATGGACACGCTCGCTGGGCTGCTGGATCCGACCACGACGCCGTACGTGCCCACGTCGGCGAACGCGTAGCTGAAGGTCACCGGCGCGGTGCCGCTCGACGCCAGGGTCACCTGCTTGCTCATCACAGGCTGACCGTTCACGTAGAGCCACACCGTGATGGTGCCCGATACCGGCAACGTGTTCGTCACGGTAGCCGTGATCGTCGAGTTAGATCCGGCCGTGGCCGCCGTGACCGTCGGAGTCGAGTAGGTCGCCACGGGCAAGCTGGCGAGGTAGCTGTACCAGGCCCTCGCGGACCCGCCGTAGTCCGTCGACGCGACCGCCAAGGTCTCCACCGCGCCGAGCTGCGTCGCGGTGACGTTGAACGTCGCCGTGCCCGACGAGTCAGTGAATACCGTAGTGTTGCCGCTCCAGACGCTCGCGCCCGCGATCGGCTGTCCCGTCAAGATGCTCCAGACCTTCACGGTCGCCGTCGTGGTCTGTCCCAGGGACAGCAACGCGCTGCTCGTCTGGATGGTCATGAACGCCGTCGACGTCGGGAAGTAGACGTACGGGAAGTCGACGGTGATCGACACCTTGTTCAGCAGAGCCGTGAACGTGGGCGTGAGCCAGAAGTCGCCGAACTCGTTGCCGGCCGACGCGTCCATGCAGGGCGCCGTGCAACCCGTGTAGAGCTGCTCACGCCCGCCTCCCGCGTAGACCGGGTCAGCGTCGACCCACGTGAACTCCAGACTCTGAGACAGGCTGAACACGACGGTGCTGTACGTCCGGTTCAGGTAGCCGTGGGAGTTCGTCGTGAGGGCACACTGGCCGAAGCAATACAACGAGCCGCCGGTCCCAAGGACGCTCCGGGTCGCGCTGCCGACGCCCTGAGCCAAGACGACCTGCACGGGGCCCGGATCCACACCGTTCAGGGCATAGAACTTGGCCACCAGGGTCACGGCCGGCTGCCGGGAACTCCAGAAGTACGCGGGTGTGGTGCTCGGGTTGTTCGTCGGAACGGGTCCACCGGGCGTGATCGAAGTCTTCGGCACGAATGTCTTGATCCAGCCCAGTCCGAACATCGGAGCGCGCTGGCTCACGACGCCCGAGTCGATGCGCGTGGCATGGGCGTAGGCGAAGGCGAAGTTGCAGCCACCGCCCGTCCAGAGGTCGGAGATTGCCTGGGCAACGTCACCCGTGGTCCACCACCCCGCCTCGCTGACGAAGGCACGCACCTGGATGGCGGAGTCGAGGCGGATCGGGAGACCGTAGAACGCCGTGGTGTACTGGCCCAGCGCATCGGTCACGCTCGTCGCGTTGAAGAAGTACCGCCCGTCGAAGCCCGTAGCGGGCCACGTGGACGGATCGCACGCGTCGAGGGTGGTTCCGGTGTAGAAGTTGTCGGCGTCGTTCTCGATCTCGTAGTCGTTGAACCAGTTCTCCACGCCGTACGCAGCGCCCTGGCCGGTCGAGTTCTGGAACACTCCGCCCAAGCTGCCGCCGCCGCCCGTGTTCATGTCCAGGTTGGCACCACGTCCGGTGGTCGGGCTGTACTCTGGTGTCGCGTAGTCGTAGACGTACGGGAACTGCGCAGGCACACCAAGCGGGCCGTAGTCAATCTGGAAGAACACGGGGACATTTTGCGCCAGCGTACCCGTCTGGTTCCAGACCGTCACCGTGGCGTTATTCTCCGCCATGCCCGAGTAGTAGTGCATCGCGCGGTCCGTGAAGCTCATCCGGGCCGAGTAACCCGGAGTCGTCCCGTCCGTCACGAGCAGCTGGATCTCGTCCGAGGTGGTGTTCGCTGCGTTGTGCACCTGGAAGCGGATGAACACGTTGGTGTTGTTCCCAGCCGTCACGGCGTCTGCCGCCTCCGTCACGGTGAAGGTGGCCAAGCCGTTCGCATCCGTGGTCGCCGACGGGGTCACGGTCACGTTGTACAGCGGCCCCTCTGCTTCCGTCGCGATCGCGTCCACCTGGAATCCTGCTCCCACGAGCGACCCATCGAACCGGTGCACCTGGACGGTGATCGTGGTCGTGTCCGTCGTGCCAGGGACCAGATTCGAG
>DUJI01000311.1 GCA_013329855.1 Thermoplasmata archaeon
TGCCCCCTATGCGCGACCGGGAACGGTGGTCGAGATGGAGGTCACCGTGGAGGACGAACGCAAGCGCGCCCCGGCCGTCGTCGTGAAGAAGCCGTTCTTCGATCCCCCGCGGAAGAAGGCCCAGGTCCCGCCATCCACCAGAGAAACGGTTTTAGCGGACACGTAGCTCCCCAGGACGACAGCATGGCATCCTACGATGCGATCGTGGTCGGTGCAGGTCACAACGGCCTCGTGGCCGGAGCCTACCTCGCGAAGGCGGGGCTGAAGACGCTCATCCTGGAACGCCGCGGCATGGTGGGCGGCGCGTGCGTGACGGAGGAGATCCACCCGGGCTTCCACGTATCCACCCTGTCCTACGCCTGCGGCCTCTTCCGCCCGGAGATCAAGGAGGAGCTCCAGCTCGCCAAGTTCGGCCTCGAGGAACATGTGCACGATCCCGCCCTGTTCCTGCCGTTCCCCGACCGACGCTACATCCTGTGGCGTCCCGAGGCCGCATGGAACCTGCGGGAGGTTGCGAAGTTCTCCGAGGCGGACGCGAAGGCCCTGTCGAAGTACGATGCGTTCTGGGAGGAGTTCGCGGAGATGGTGGAACCCACCATGCTCGCGCCTCCGGTCAGCCTGGCGGACCTGGCGCAGTTCGTGACCACGCCCGAGGCGGAGGACTTCATCCGGAAGACGCTCCTCATGTCCGTCCAGGACGTCCTGGACGACTTCTTCGAGTCCGACGAGGTCAAGGTGTCCCTGGGGACGAGCGCGGTCTCCGGCACGCTCGCCGGGCCGCGGACCCCGGGCACGGCGTTCGTCCTGGGCCACCACAGCATCGGGACAATCAACGGGCAGAAGGGCGTCTGGGGCTGGGCCAAGGGAGGCATGGGCGGGATCACCCAGGCGACCGCGAACGCCGCCAGGCATTTCGGCGCGGAGATTCGCACGAGGGCCGATGTGTCCCGCGTGCTCATCCACGACGGGAGGGCGACCGGAGTGGAGCTCGAGGACGGGACAACCTTCGAGTCGAAGGTCGTGCTGAGCAACCTGGACCCCAAGCGCACGTTCTTCGGGATTGTGGGTCGGGACCACCTGCCTCCCGAGTTCGCCCACGCGATCGACCGGTACCGCATGGAACCCTCCTCGTTCAAGCTCAATCTCGCCCTGAAGGACCTCCCGGACTTCTCCTCCATCCCCGGGACGAACCTCCAGCTCCATCACCGGGGCATCATCGACATCGCCCCGGACCTCGATTACCTCGAGCGAGCGTACGAAGAGGCGGTCCACGGCCACTGGTCCAAGGAGCCCTACATCGAGATGGTCGTCCAGTCCACGGTCGATCCGACCCTCGCGCCGACGGGCATGCACACCCTGAGCGCGTCGTGCAAGTTCGCTCCCTACGACCTCGCGAACGAGACGTGGGACACGGAGGGGGAGAAGTTCGCAGATGCCATCCTCGACTCCATCGAGACGTATGCGCCGAACGTCCGCAAGATCATCCTGGCCAAGACGTGGATCACGCCGCTGGACATGGAGCGGGAGTACGGCCTCACCCGGGGCGACGTGTTCCACGGTGCGATCTTCCCCTACCAGATGTTCTCCTTCCGACCCGTGCCCGGCTGGAGCCGCTACCGGACGCCCATCGAGCGGCTCTACCTCTGCGGTGCGGGAGCCCACCCGGGTGGCGGCGTGCTGGGTGCCCCGGGGCACAACGCGGCCATGGCGGTCCTCGAGGACTGGCCGGCGATGCAGCACGCCTGACGATCAGGCCTCGCGCACTTGGGCATCGTACGCGTTCGCGAAGCCCGCCTCGCCGCCTTCCACGAAGTTCTTCAGACACACGAGGAGGTCAGACCACCTCCCGCGGTGATCGAGGATCGCCGCGGACTCGTTCGCCGGGTATCCCGTGCTGGCCAGGTACACCGCGGTGCCGCTCGCCTTGGCCTCCAGGTCGAAGGTGACCCGGAGGTCGCCCTGGGGCCGTGGCCACTGCAGCACGAGGCGGCGGTCCGACTCCATCTCGAGGACGCGGTCGGGTCCGTCCTCCCAGCCCATGGAGAATGCGCCTCCCGGCCGCGGCTCGATTCGCGCCCGGCCCGCGGGCACGCCTCCCGTCGACCAATGGTCCAGTTGGGCGGCGTCCGTGAACGCCTGGAAGATCCGTTCCGGCGTCGCCTCGATGAGGTTGGAGAGCCGGAGCTCGGCGGAGGTCACGGGGCTGTGGTCGGGCCGCACGCTGTCGCTGCGTCCCTCCGCGATGGACTTGAGACTGCCGAGGCACGTCCGCCAGGCGTCTTGGACCGTGCCGCACGTGCTGTCCTTCATCGGCACGCCCGTGTGACGCGCCCCCAGGAGCGTGCCTTCACCTGCATCCTCCAGCTCGTAGGCCACGCGGGTGCTCGCGCCCCGGATGGGCCACGTGAACGCGAATCGCCTGAGGGCCTCCCCTTCGTCGATGGACGTCTCCCATCCGCGGCCCTCCGGCAGGACGAGGCACGTCTCCCCGCCGAACTGGAACTTGCCGCCCACCTTGGGCTCGATGCGGCACCACCCGCAGAACCACCGGGCCAGGTGCTCGATTCGCAGGAGCTTCTCGAAGACCGTGGTCCTCGGCGCGCGGACCCTCAGGAGGAACTCGTAGTCGTACGTCATGGTGGACGCTCCGCCGCAAACGCTCGCGCCGTTTCAACTTGCCCCCGGTATTTACCTAAGGACCCGAACCTATTTCGTGAATCCACGCGTCCCGAGGCGAGCGGTTGAGGCCTTCGGCGGGCAGGAGCGGGAGCGCATGGGATATCGGTATGCGGTGATCGGGTCGGGTCGTCAGGGGACGGCGGCCGCCTATGACTTCGCGAAGTTCGGGGACGCGGACGACATCGTCCTGGCGGACGTGGATTTGGCCCAGGCCAAGCGCTCGGCGGCTCGCGTGAACCAGCTCGTGGGTCGGGGCGTGGCCCACCCCGTCCGGGCCGACGTCACGAAGGCCGAGGCGATGCGCAAGACGATCAAGGACGTCGACGTCCTCCTCAGCGGCGTCCCCTACTTCCTCAACCTGGGGCTCGCGAAGCTCGCCATGAAGGCCGGGGTGTCCATAGTCGACTTCGGCGGCAACACGGACATCGTGCGGAAGCAGCTCGCCCTGGACCCGGAGGCCCGCAAGGCCGGCGCGGGGCTCGTCCCCGACTGCGGCATGGGACCGGGGCTGAACATCACGATGGGCGTGTACGCCATGGAGCTCCTCGAGGTCCCCGAGCACGTGTACATCTACGACGGCGGGCTGCCCCAGAATCCGAAGCCACCGTGGAACTACGAGCTCACGTTCAACGTGGAAGGTCTGACCAACGAGTACGACGGCGACGCCACGTTCCTCCGCGACGGCCAGATCGCCCGTGTCCCCCTGTTCTCCGAGTTCGAGCTCGTGGACGTCCCGCCTCTGGGGCAGCTGGAGGCCGTCGTGACGCCGGGTGGCCTGTCCACGGCCCCTTGGTCGTTCCTTGGGAAGCTGAAGACCCTGCAGAACAAGACCCTCCGCTACCCGGGTCACTGGACCCAGATGCGGGCCTTCCAGGACCTCGGCCTGTTCGGCCTCGACCCCGTCCAGGTGGACGGCCGCAAGGTGATCCCGAGGCACGTCTTCCATGCCCTCTTCGAGCCCAAGGTGACGCCCACGCAGACCCGCGACGTGTGCGTGGAGCGGGTGCGCGCCCTGGGGACGAAGGACCGCCACACGGAGGAGGCCGTCGTCGAGCTCGTGGACTACTACGATCCCGCCACCGGCTTCACGTCGATGGAGCGCCTCACGGGGTGGCACGCGGCGATCGCCGCGGAGATGCTGGCCCGCGGCACGATCTCGCCCGGCACGCACTCCGTGGAGCTGGGCATCCCCGCGAAGCCCTTCGTGGACGAGGCGCGGAAGCGCGGGCTGAACATCCGGGAGCGGGTGGGCGGAGGCTGAGGCTCCGCGGAATCCCCACGCACAGGTTCAAGTAGACCACGTTCCGTCGCGACCCGGAAGGCGGGACTCATGAAGGTCACCAAGGGCCGGAAGGTCCTTGTCCACTACCGCGGGACCCTGGACGGCGGCGAGGAGTTC
>DUJI01000157.1 GCA_013329855.1 Thermoplasmata archaeon
GTGGTCCTTCAGGAGCCCCTTCGCCGCGCGGGGGTCGAGGACGACGAGGGACCCCTGGCTCACGTGGAGCGGCAGGCCCAGGGACCCCATCTGCTTCAGGATGCTCGACGTGCGCTCCTCGAGGCTGAAGTAGAGGCAGTGGCGGCCCTCGCGGACCGCGTTCTGGAGGAGGATGGCGAAGGCCACGGAAGACTTCATCGTGCCCGGGGAACCCTCGACGAGGACCACGTGGCCCCAGGGGATGCCGCCGCCGAGCGTGTCGTCCAACCCGTCGACGTATGTCCGGATGCGGGACGGATGCGGCGCCTGCACCGGGGCGAGCGCCTCGCCGCGCTCCGCCTTGGGCGGTAGTTGGGCGAGGTCCGCGAAGTCCGGAAAGTCCTCCTCGGCCTCCGCGGCCTCGGGCGTCGCGGCGGGACTCTCGTCCCCCTTGCCCCCGGGCTCACCGGGTGTCTCCGGCGGGCCGGGCTCGCTCAGCAACGGGGCGATGGCGTCGAGCCGCTCCCTGGCGGGCCGATGGTCGGGCCGGAGCTCCAGGGCGTGCGCATAGCTCTTGGCCGCCTCCGGAAGTTCTGCCAGGGATTCGAGGACGAGGCCGCGCTCGGACCACGCTTCCGCCAGGGAGGGGCTGACCAGGACGATGCGGTCGAGGACCTCGCGGGCGCCCGGAAGGTCCCCGATGGCCTTCAGGGTCCGCGCCAGGCCGAGCCAGGCGCTCTCGCTCCGCGGCTGCAAGTCCAGGGCGCGCACGTAGCCGACAGCCGCCTTGTACGGCCGGTCCACGCGCAGGTAGGCCTGACCCAGGAGGATCCAGGACCGGGGGTCCTGGTCGTCCTTGGCGATTGCCTTGAGGAGATGCTCCACCGCGTTCTCGTACCGCTTCTCGCGGAACGCGCGGGCGGCCGAATCGAGCTGCCGTCTCACCGCCACCTGGGCCTCGGCCGTCTGCGGGATGCGCGGACGATCGGGAGCGTACGGCTTGAACCGCTGCCCCTCGGAGGACGCACGGCCCGCGAGGCGTTCCGTCAGGACCGCGAGGGCGCGTCGGGCTGCCTCCTCCGCGTCCGTGGGCACGGGCGCGGCGGTCGGCTCCGCGGGGGCCTCGTCAGCGGAGGCTGGTCCGGACGAGGGCGGGGCGCCGGCATCGCCGAGGACCGCGGAGAAGACCTCCCCGCCCATGACTTTCTGGAGGACCACCGGAGGGGCGTCCGTCGAGGCGCCCTTCTCGGGCCGCAGCCGCCGTCCGCAGACCCGGCACCGCGTCTGGCCCGGTTTGTTCATCGCGTAACAGGCCGGGCACTGCACGGGGTCGGTCATGGGCTGATCACCGAGGTGACCTGGAACCGGCCGTCCTCGAAGACGAGGGCGTGGAACCCGGTCTTGTGGTTCGATCCGCGCATCTTGACCACGCGGACGCGGCGTTGCACCTCCACGTCGGAGATCGGGTGCATCTTGAGCTCGATGATTCCGTCCGCGAGGAACGTCTCGTCCTTCCGCGGCGGGGCTGCCTCGAGACCGAAGAAGCTGGCTTCGGGCGACGCCTCCGTGAGCACGAGGGTCGTCGCGCCGAGGTCCCGCAACCACTCGAACAGCTGGAACAGCTCGGTCCGGCGGTCCTCAAACTTCGCGAGGACCTCCAGGGCCTCCAGGGAATCGATCACGACCAGATCGACCCCGTCGATATCCTTCTTCGTGGTCAGCGTGCGGCGCAGGAACTCGATCCAGGGTTTCGTTGCGCTCTTGCCGATCTCCTTCTGGATCGTGCCCACGTCCAGGAGGTGGACGTCGCCCCGGACGGCCTCCGTGTTGAAGCCCATGGCATCCATCTGCGCGAGGAGGCTGCGGCGGGTCTGCTCCAGGGTGACGTACAGCCCCTTCGCGCTTCGCTTCTCCGCGTTGTTGTGGAGGATCGCGTAGCTCAGGGTCGACTTCATGGTTCCCGGGAGCCCCGAGACGAGGATGACGTGACCTGCAGGCAGGCCTCCGCCCAGAGTCTCGTCCAGGCCGTCGACGTACGTGGGAATTTTCTTCGTTTCCATGGTCAGATGCCTCCCGCGGGAGCGTGAGTGCCCGAAGGGAATCGAATGGAGGAGATCACGCGGCTCCCTCCGCATGCAGGATCTCGTCGACGAGGCGCGCGGCCTTCTCCATCCCCATGAGGACGAGGCCCAGATTGGCGTCCTTGTAAACGAGCGCGACGAGCAACGCTTCCTCGCCCGCGCCGACGCTCAGGAGCTTCCCCTCGTCGGATTCGATGATCGCGCGTTCGAATCGTCCTTGGGAGAGCTGGACCGTGGCCATCTCCGAGGTGCCCACGATGGCGGCCGTCATCGCGGCCACGATCTTCGGGTCCACGCCGTCCGGGAGGGTGTGGGTGATCACGAGACCGTCCCTTCGGACGACCGCCGCGGCCTTGATGTCGGAGAGGTGGGACAGCTCCTCCATCGTGCTCTCCAGCCGTTCCCAGACGTCCATCAGGCGTCCGCCTCCGGGGCCACGGCCGCCCGCTCGAGCAGGTCCGTGATGGCCTGCACCGCCTTGCCCACGCTCAGGAGGACGAGGCCCATGTTGGCGTCCGTGCGGACCATGGTGATCAGGATGCCTTCCTCCCCCGCGCCCGTGGCGAGCATCTTCGCATGGCCGCTGTCGACGATGGACTGGAAGAACGCACCGAGACCCATCTCGCTCGCGGCCATCTCCGACGTGCCGACGATGGCCGCCGCCATGGCCGCGATCCGTTTGGGGTCCATGGACTTCGGGAGGACGTGCGCGATGAGGAGGCCGTCGCGGCGTGCGAGGGCGACGGCCATCACGTCCGGGATTCGGCGGAGTTCCTGGAGCACCGCGACGATCCGCGGATGGAGGTCGTCGACCATCTCACCTCACCCCGATGATCATCTCGGCGAGGATGAGGAGCGCGTCCCGCACGCCCTTGTTCTCCGTGGCCACGGTAGGCACCACGGGCGTCCCCTCCGGGAGGTCCATCTTCCGTGCAATCGCGTCCGGCCCGAGGGCCCCGGCCAGGTCCGTCTTGTTGGCCAGGACCACGTACGGGATGCGGGGGCCGATCAGCTCGAGCATGTGCCGGGCCCGTTCGAAGTCCTCCGGCCTCGATGCGTCCACGACCAGGAGGACGCCGCTGACCTCCCGCGCGAAGATCTTGAAGATGAACTCGAAGCGCTCCTGGCCCGGAGTCCCGAAGATCTCGGCCTCGATGCCGGTGATGTTCACGCTGCCGTAGTCGAAGGCCACCGTGGTGCCCATCCGGTCGATGCTGATCGACTTCTCGCAGAGGGACCTGACCACGGTCGACTTGCCCGCGTTGAAGGGGCCCGTGACCATGATCCGCGGGAAGTACACGGTGACGCCGACGAGGTCCTTGAACGTGTAGGGGATCCAGTTCGTGCGGATCCCACCCTCCTCCATCTCGGAGATCCGCATGGAGTTCCGCAGGATGCCTCCGCGCATGGAGGACTGGAACTCCACGACGAAGTCGGACAGGGCGCGGATCGCGCTCAGGTCCCGCTCGTGGTAGGTCCAGTTGATGAACAGGAAGCACGTGACGCCACGGACCCTCTCGGCCTCGTCGATGATCCGCTTCCACTGGTCCAGGACCGCCTCCTTGTGGAAGTGGTCCGCGAGGAACTCCATGGAATCGATCACGATGCGGGAGGGCTTCTGCTCCTGGATGGCTTGGACGATGACGTCGCAGATGCCTCGGAGGTCGTCGATGTCCTTGATGCGGTACGCCTCCGAGCTGTCCACCATGAGCTGGCTCGAGATGGCGTCGACCATGACCAGGTGGTCCGCCGGATACTTGCCGAAGCGGCTCAGCTCGGCCCGCGCCAGGGTCGGGGCCCGGAAGAAGTCCACGTACAGGGTGGTCTCTCCCGCCGAGGCACCTTGGACCGCGAAGTTCTCCGCAAGCAGCCGCTTCTCCGTCGGCTTGTCGCTGAACAGGAGGAGCGTGGACGGGCGAGGAAAGCCTCCCTTGAGACGCTCGTCGAGCACCTGGATGCCCGTGCGGACGCGGTCGCCCTCCCCGCTGCCGGTCACGGGATGCCTCCGGGGAGGACGGGCATCTGGACGAAGGGGTGCCAGGAGCTGTCAACCTGGAAGCCGCGCATGTGGTGGACGCGGACCTCGCGGTCCATCGTGTCCGTGAACCGCATCTCCACGACCCCGTCCACGAGGGACCGGAGGAGGTTCATGGTCATGGGCTCGTGGACGCCCTCCTGGACCGCGTACATGATGAAGCCCATGTTCATCTTGGCTCGGCTCGTGACGATCTGGAAGAACTTGGCGATGGCCTGGGTCGAGTTGTGCAGGAAGAGCGTGGAGATCGTGTAGAAGTAGATGCGGACGGGCGTCCCGAGCTCCTGGGCGGCCTTGCTCATGGCCATGCCGATGCCCTCCAGGTTGCTGAAGCTGGAGACGAGGAACGTCTTCTTGCCCGCGGTTGGCTCGGGCCGCTCGGAGGCGGTCGCGCTGTAGCAGTCCACGAAGGCGAACGTCTTGCCCTCGTACGGCTCCAAGTCGAGGTGGAGGGCCTTGGCCCGCGCCCGGATCTCGTTCGGATGGAGGTCCAGCGTGACGAAGACCACGCGCTCGCCCGCGCGCAGGGCCTCCCGCGCCTGGGCCACGATGTACTCGAACTTCCCGACCCCGGGCGGACCCCCAAGGAGGACCGCGTAGTTCGTGGGGAAACGGGGATCACCCACGGCGGAACCCCCTGCGGGCTTCCGCTCGTGCCCGACGGCGAGAGACCTGGTTCACTGGGCGGCTCGATGCCCCCTTTTCGTTTATAAGGGCCATGCCGTAGTTCTCAGGTCTGAGAGTGGCGCGCGCATGTGGAGGCCGCGGGTCGGCCGAAGGTTCAAGTGACGGAGCGTGCTCGGCGGGGGCGGAGAGGTGCCGCCGGTGTCCGCTCCCGAACGTTCCACGACCGGGAGAAGGTTCACTCCGTTCCACCTCATGGTTCTCGGGGCGGGCCTCGGACTCGTGGCCTCGCTCGCGGGAGCCTCCGGCGCCTGGGCTTTCAGTCGGCTCGCGGGCCCCGGGTCCATCTCCGAGGCCTACATCGTCTTGGCCGATGTCGCGCTTTCCATGGCGACGTTCCTGGGTCCGATCGGGGCGTTCCTGCTCCTGGTTGGCCTGGCCCGCGCCACCCGCGCGAAGCGAGCCGTCATGCCGCCCCGGGACGATTCGGCGCCTGACGCAGCTACGTCGGGCCCGATGGGACGCGAGCGCCTCGTGAACCCGTTTCGCTGGGCGATGGCCGGAGCGGGCCTGGTCCTTGCGGCGGGTCTCGCCGAGGCCGTGTTCGGTGTGCTTTCCCTCCTTCTCAGTCCCCAAGGCTCGGGGCTCGCTGACTACTTGGGATATCTGCAGACGCGCGCCACGGTCTCGCTCGCCCTGACCGCGCTCTACGCCGCGGGCACCTTTGTGGCGTTCTATGGGATTGCGGTCTCCCTCCGCGACGGACTCGGGCCGTAGGCACGCGCTCCCGTCGGCCGCCTTGCCTCGCGGCAAAAGCATTTACCGGCGGAGCCCATCCGCCGTCCCGATGCCGCGGGACGTGGCCGCCGAGCTCAGCTACCTCGAGAAGCGGGTCCTGCTGACCCTGAAGGAGCTCAAGCGGTCGTCCCCCGAGGAGATCCGCGCGAAGGGGAAGTTCAAGGAGCTCGTCGAGGTCATGAACGCGGCCTCCTGGCTCCAGGCCAAGGGGCTCGTCACGATGAAGGAGCGGGTCGTGCGCAGCTATTGCCTGAAGGACAAGGAGGTCGTGCGGAAGCCTCTCCCGGAAAGGAAGGCGCTCAAGGCGCTCCTCAAGGCGGGCGGCCGGATGCCCGTGCCCAAGTTCCGGACCGCGGCCAAGTTCGACGACGCGGAGCTCGCGATCGCCCTCGGATGGCTGCGGCGGAAGGGTTGGGCCCGCGTGGAGAGGGGTCCCGCGGGAAGCCTCCTGAGTGTCACGGATGCCGGGAGGGCCGCGGCCGACGCCCGCACGGCGGACGAGGAGGTCCTCGCGCGGATGGCCAAGGCCGAGCTTCCGGAGGACGCCGTGGACCCGAAGGTCCTGAAGGACCTGAAGTCCCGCCAGGACCTCGTGCGCGAGCGCGAGGCCGTGCGGCGAGAGATCTCCTTGACCGCGGCGGGCGAGAAGATCCTCGCCGCGGGAATCACCCTGAAGCCGGAGGCCACCCTCCTGACCACGGACCTCCTCCGCGACGGGAGGTGGCGGGAGGTCGACTTCCGCCGCTACGACACGCGGGCCTTCGCCCCGACCGTCTGGCCGGGCAAGCGGCACGTGCTCAGCGCGTACCTGGAGAAGATCCGCCGGATCTACCTCGACATGGGCTTCACGGAGATCGACGGGGACTACGTGCAGAGCGCGTTCTGGAACTACGACGCGCTGTTCCAGCCTCAGGATCACCCCGCGCGAGACGCGCTGGACAGCTTCTACCTCTCCCAGCCGCGGACCGTGCCCCTCCCGGACGACGGGGTCGTGCGCCGCGTGGCGGACGCCCACGAGACGGGGGGCGGGACGGGAAGCAAGGGGTGGCGGTACCCGTGGCGGCGGGACGAGGCGGAGCGCGCCCTCCTGCGCTCGCACACGACGGCCATCACGGTCCACTGGCTCGCGGACCACCCGCGGCCGCCGCAGAAGGCCTTCATCATCGGCCGCAACTTCCGGCGGGACGCGATCGACTGGAAGCATCTTCCCGAGTTCCACCAGATCGAGGGCGTCGTCATGGAGGAGGGCGCGAACCTGGCGGGCCTCCTGGGAACCATCGAGGAGTTCTACACGCGCCTGGGCTTCACCCGGGTCAAGTTCCGACCCACCTACTTCCCGTACACGGAGCCCAGCATGGAGCCCGAGGGCCAGCTGCCCGACGGGCGGTGGATGGAGCTCGGCGGGGGCGGGATCTGCCGCCCCGAGGTGACAAAGCCCCTGGGCATTGAGGCCCCCGTCCTCGCCTGGGGCCTCGGCCTGGAGCGGCTGATCATGGCCCTGGAGGGCCTCTCGGACATCCGGGAGCTCTACCTGAGCGATCTGGACTGGCTTCGGAACCACAAGGCCATCGTCTAGTCGCAGTCCGGATAGGCGTACCGGCAGGATTTCA
>DUJI01000270.1 GCA_013329855.1 Thermoplasmata archaeon
GATCCAGGGGATGAAGTTCCAGGCCCAGGTCGAAGGCACGCCCGCCATCGTCATGGATGCCGAGCAGAAAGAGCGACCCGTCACGGGCCCGTCGCCCATGCAGACCGCGCTCCTCGCGGTCATGGGCTGCACCGCCTCGGACGTCGTGTGGATCCTGAACAAGCAGCGCGTGCCCTTCACCAAGCTGGAAATCGAGGGGGACGCAGAACGGGCGAAGGAGGACCCCAAAGTCTTCACGAAGATCCACCTGCACTACAAGGTCTACGGCGAGGGCATCAAGGAGTCCGCGTTGCAGCGGGCCATCGACCTGTCGACGGAGAAGTACTGCTCCGTCGGAATCATGATTCGCCGCGGCGGCGTCGCATGGGAGAATACGTGGGAAATCCTGCCGCCGGAGTGAGTGTTCTCAGGAATGAGAGATGGGGCGGCTATCTTTAAGTAACCCGCTCGAGATGGGCCGCCGCCTATGGAAGGCATCCAGATCTACGAGCTGAAGAGAATGGACCTTCGGGGGGCCACCGTGATCGACGGGTTCCCTTCCGTAGGCCTGGTCAGCTCCATCGTCGCGAACTACCTGATCAACGCCCTGAACCTGACGCAGATCGGAATCATGGACTCCGTGTACTTCCCGACCGTCGCCCTGGTCCGCGATGGGCAGCCGATGAACCCTGTGCGGATCTACGCCGGGACGAAGCGCGAGGGCACGGACCAGGTCGTTGTCTTCATCAGCGAGTTCCAGCCGCCGCCCAACCTGATCAAGGCCATCGCGTCCACAGTCCTCGATTGGGCCCAGGACGCGCGATGCAACCTCCTCGTGTGTCCCGAGGGACTCATCGTGGACTCGAAGGAGGACGACTCGGAGGACCGCCAGGTCGAGGTGTACGGCATCGGGTCCACGGACAAGACCATGGACATGCTCCGGAAGCACAAGGTCACCATCTTCGAGGAAGGTGTCATCACGGGCGTGGCGGGCGTTCTCCTGAACGAGGGGCGCAAGCGCGACTTCGACGTGATCACGCTCCTGAGCGAGGCCCATCCGGACTACCCGGACGCCCGCGCGGCCGCAAGGGCCATCGAGATCATCGACGCGCTCCTACTGCACACGGAGCTCGATGCGAAGCCGCTCTATGAGGAAGCGGAGCGGATCGAGATGCAGCTCAAGGCAATCCACCACCAGGCCGACGTGGCCAAGAAGCCGGGCTCCGAGCCCGCGCGGCCGAGCATGTACGGCTAGGCCGACGGCCCGCTGACCTTCACCCTCGTCAGGTCCCCGATGCTCTGGAACTCGATGGTCCGTCCCAGGAACTGGGGGATGAGCCACGCCATGGTCCGGAGATGCGGGCTGACCTCCCGCACGAGGAACGAGGAGGCCCGGTCCGCGAGGGCCAGGTAGGCCACGACCTGATCCGCGGCGTGGATGTCCACGGTCGCGTTGACGTGAATCTCCGCCTCGAGGGCCGCGGCCGCTTCCTCGCCCACCCGCTCGGAGGACTTGCCCCGCTCCGCGAGGGCGCTCGCACCGAGGAGCGCGTGTTCCCGCTCCACCCACAGGACGACGGCGCCGCCCTGACCCACGGCGTCCTCGCCCGGGTAGACCCGCTCCTCGATCTTGACGTCCGAGATTCCGTGCAGGCCGCGGGTCGCGGCCTGCTTCATCCGCCGAGGAATGTCTGCCGGCAGGTTCGAGGCATGCGCGATGCCTCGTACGTGCTCGACCGCGCCTGCATCGGAAATCACGAGCGGAGACCAGACCGCGGTGGGCTGGACGACGATCTCCACCTCGCCGCCTCCTCGCGGATAATAGCCGCGGCGATGGGACAGAAGGTCGGCCTGACCGCCGACCCGTCGGATCAGCGGGAGGAAGACGCGGGCGAAGTAGTCCAGCGGTGGAGACCACTGGACATCTGTCCCGCCCACGATGCGCAGGCGGGTGGCCTCGTTCGCCGCGAAGGCGACAGGCAGGCAGGCCTGGAGGACCAGGGTGACGCTCCCCGCCGTGCCGACATCGAACGCGTGGTCGCCGCCGCGGAGTTCTCCGGGTTCAAAGACGACCCTTGAGGAACCGACCTCGAGGCCGCTGACCTGGGCCGAGGCCAGTTCCGCGACTGCGTGGAGCGCGGTCACATGCTGCGCGGCGAGACCGGGGTTCGGACGGCCCTCGCGGATCCGGTTCACGGTCACGGGCCTGTGGGTGACCGCCGACAACGCCACGGCGATGCGCAGCAGCTGGCCCCCGCCCTCTCCGTGGGAGCCGTCAATCTCGATCATGCCCGGGCGACCTTCGTCGGGTTCGTGGTCCTGGACCGTCGCTGCCGGGCGAGTTTCAGCACCTCGACGAGGAGGAAAGCTGAGAGGGAGACCACAATCGTCCGGACCCAGTCGAAGACCGTAAGCGGCTCCGTGTGGAAGGCGACCTGGAAGAACGGCACGTAGATGACCATGATCTGGAGCGCCATGGATAGCAGTACGGCGTAGATGAGCTTCTTGTTCGTGAGGAGGCCGACCTGCCACACGGTCTGGCGCGGGGAACGAATCGCGAAGACCAGGAACAGCTCGAAGAAGACGATGGTCGTGAAGGCCACGGTCTGGGTCCGCACCGGGTCGGACCCGTCAGCTAGTTCCCACGCGAAGATCCCCAGGGTCCCGACGGTCAGGACGACGCCCACGATGGCGATGAGGTACACGATGTCCCTGGACAGGACGCCCTCCTTGGGATTCCGGGGCCTTCGGCTCATGATGTCCGTGGGATAGGGATCGACGCCGAGGGCGAGAGCAGGGAGGCCGTCCGTCACGAGGTTGATCCACAGGAGCTGGACCGGCGTGAAGAAGGGCAGGAAGGCGGGATCCACGACGAGGAGGGTCGCGAGGAGCATGATGAGGACCTCGCCCGCGTTCGCGGAGAGCAGGTACGCCACGAACTTCCGGATGTTCTCGTAGATGCCGCGGCCCTCCTCGACCGCGGCGACGATGGAGGCGAAGTTGTCGTC
>DUJI01000156.1 GCA_013329855.1 Thermoplasmata archaeon
CACGCGCGCCTCGGCGGACGAACTCGGCTCCCTCTTCCGCGGCCAGGTGGTCACGGTCGCCGGGAACGGTCCTTCCCTAGGCTCGGACCTGAAGGGAGCGGAGGGCGTCCTCGTCACGGCGGACGAAGCGACCACGGTGGCCCTGGAGCAGGGACGGCATCCCGCGGTCCTCGTCACGGACCTGGATGGCCGCGTGGAGGACCAGCTCCGCGCGAACGCGGAGGGCGCGATCGCCGTGGTCCACGGCCACGGGGACAACGGTCCCGCGGTGCGGACCTGGGCGTCCCGCTTCACCGGGACGACCGTGGCCACGACCCAGTCGCGGCCCTCCGGAGGCCTCGTCAACTTCGGCGGTTTCACGGACGGGGACCGCGCGGTCTACCTGGCGGACCACTTCGGCGCCAAGGAGATTCGCCTCGTGGGCTGGGACTTCGAGCACCCGAGCCCCAAGGACGGGGACCTCAAGCGGAAGCAGCGGAAGCTGGACTGGGCCTACATCCTCATCCAGAACCTGGACCGTCCCGACCTCGAGCTGTGACTAGAACTTGGGCTGGGCCTTCAGATACCGCCAGCTCAGGATGGGATCGCGGGCCGCCGCGACCTCGTCCACGCGCCCGACGGCCGTGTTGTGCGGGGCCCCGTGGAGGAGCGCGGGGTCCTCCTTCGTGATCCGGATCAGGTCGTCCGCGAACGCGTCCAGGGTGGCCCGGGTCTCCGTCTCCGTGGGCTCGATCATGAGGGCCTCCTCGACGAGATGCGGGAAGTAGACCGTGGGCGGGTGGTACCCGTAGTCCATGAGCCGCTTCGCGACGTCCGTGGTCCCGGCGCCCTTCTCCGCGAGCCGGGAGCCGCTCGCGACGAACTCGTGCTTGCGCAGGCCGCTGAAGGGCACGTCCAGTGCGCCTTGGATCCGGTGCTTCACGTAGTTCGCGTTGAGGACCGCGTGTTCCGAGGCGTGGGTGAGGCCGTCCCCTCCCTGGCGGAGGATATACGCGTAG
Organism: Thermoplasmata archaeon; assembly: GCA_013329855.1. GTDB lineage: Archaea > Thermoplasmatota > Thermoplasmata > RBG-16-68-12 > RBG-16-68-12 > RBG-16-68-12 > RBG-16-68-12 sp8695u. Next base: position 999 of record DUJI01000156.1, read on the forward strand.
GCCCGCACGAGGAGGGCGAAGTTGCCGTACCAGGCGCGGACCATCCCGATGGACTTGGGGCGGTGGTAGTCCAGGTGGTAGGTCGTGCCGTCGAAGGTGACCACGGGCACGGGCAGGAACGGCTCGAGGAGTCTCTTCACGCCTACGGGCCCTGCGCCGGGCCCGCCGCCTCCGTGGGGCGTCGTGAAGGCCTTGTGCAGGTTGAAGTGGACGATGTCGAAGTTCATGAGCCCCGGCGAGGTCTTGCCCATGATCGCGTTCAGGTTGGCCCCGTCGTAGTACAGGAGGCCGCCATCCTGGTGGACGATGTCCGCCGCGTCCGTGATGTGGTCCTCGAAGATGCCCAGGGTGTTCGGGTTCGTGATCATGAACGCGAGGGTCTTGTCGCTCACCGCGTTCTTCAGGGCGGCGAGGTCCACCCGGCCGTCCTGGGACGGGATCTCGACGATGTCGAAGCCTGCCATGCCCGCGCTCGCGAAGTTCGTGCCGTGGGCCGTGTCCGGGACGATGATCTCGTGGCGGTGCTCGCCCTTGTCATGGTTGAACGCCTGGGCCAGGAGGAGCCCCGTGAACTCCCCCTGGGCGCCTGCAGCGGGCTGGAGGGTGACCGCATCCATGCCCGCGATCACGGCCAGGGACGACTGGAGTTCGTACATGAGGCGCAGCGCGCCCTGGATCGTCGTCTCGTCCTGGTCCGGATGGATGCGCGTGACCGTGGGAAGGGAGGCGAGCTCCTCCGCGTACTTCGGATTGAACTTCATCGTGCAGGAGCCGAGCGGGTAGAATCCCGTGTCGATGGCGAAGTTCATCTGCGAAAGGCGGGTGTAGTGACGCACGACCTCGTGTTCGGGCACGTTGGGCAGGTTGAGCCGGTCGCGGCGCAGCCCCTCGGGGACCAGCCCCTCCAGGTCGATGGGCTCCGCCTCCTCGGAGGCCATCTCGAACAGGAGCGGTTCGTCGTAGTACGCCTGGCGGAACTTCATGGGACATCCCTCAGGGCGGCGAGCAGCCGGTCCAGGTCCGACTTCGTGTGGCGTTCCGTGACCGCGAACAGAGCGAAGTCGCGCAGCTCCTTGAGGTGGCGGGCGTGCGCCATGCCGCCGTGGATCCCCTCCTTCAGGAGCGTCTGGTGGACGGCCTCGTAGCCGCCCTGGTAGCGGACCGTGAACTCGTTGAAGTGGGGGCCCTTGAAGAGGGGCGCTTCGTACCCGGGGATGGCGCGGATCGCCGCGGCGAGGTCCTTCGCCTTCCGCATGCACGCCACAGCGACCTTCCGTAGGCCGTTGGATCCCAGGACCGCCATGTAGGCCGCCGCGGCGACGGAGAGGAGGGACTCGTTCGTGCAGATGTTGCTCATGGCCTTCTCCCGACGGATGTGCTGCTCCCGCGTCTGGAGGGTCATGCAGAAGGCCCGGCGTCCTTCCGCATCCTTGGTGAGGCCGATCACGCGGCCGGGCATCTTCCGAAGGTGCTCCTGCCGGGTGGCAAAGATGCCGAGGAGGGGTCCCCCGAAGTTCACTGCGTTCCCGAGGGCCTGCCCCTCTCCGATGACGATGTCCGCGCCGAAGTCCGCGGGCTTGCGCAGGATCGACTGGGCGATAGGATTGATGCCGACCACGAGGGGGACGTCCGTGGCCGCCCGGATCTCCGCGAGCTGCTCCTCAAGACGGCCGAAGAAGTTCGGATTCTCCACGTAGACGCCGCAGACGTCCTCGGTGAGGTGGTGCTTCAGGTCCGAGAGGTCGAGCATCCCCGTGGTCCGGTCGTACTCGACCTCCTTCACGATGATGCCGCCGCCCCAAGTGTAATTGCCCAGGACGTTCCTCCGGTGCCAGCGGAGGGCGCGGGGGACGAGGAAGATCTTCCCGCTGTGGATCCGCCGCGCCATGCGCGCGGCCTCACCGAGGGCCGTGGACGCGTCGTACATGGACGTGTTCGCCGCGTCCATCCCCGTGAGCTCGCAGATCATGCTCTGGTACTCCCAGAGGCTCTGGAGGATGCCCTGGCTGACCTCGGGCTGGTACGGCGT
>DUJI01000313.1 GCA_013329855.1 Thermoplasmata archaeon
GTGTCCACGTCCACGGCGGTCCTCAGCGTGTCCGTCCTGTTCATGATCGGCAAGGCGCGCAGCGGGATCGCGGCCGCGGTGCGGGAGCTCCTGGGGGGCTCCGGGAGCTGGTCCGACCCGCTCGTGCCCCCGGCCTCCGTGCTCTGGCTCGCCGTGGCCTCCGTGTTGGCGGGCGTCCTGGCTGCGCCGTTGGCCTGCGCCGTGGCGCGGTTCCTCGCCTCCCGCTGGTCTCGGGTGGACTCCCGGGTCCTGTCCGCGGCGACCCTCGCGGGGCTCGCCGTCCTCATCGGGCTCGCCACGGGTCTCCTCGGCCTCGCGGTGGCGGGCCTCTCCTGCGTCGTGGGCCTCGTGCCGGTCCGGGTTGGAGCCCGCCGCGTCCACCTCATGGCGTCCCTCCTGGTCCCCGTCCTGGCGGGCTATCTTCTCCGCTGACCGCGCGGGGTCCGTGATTGAGAGTGTTGTCGGGAGAAAGCCTTTAAGTAGGCCTCGCCCGGATGCATTCTCCGTCCCCCCGCCATGTCCTCGCTCGTCCCGCCGCAGCCCGACACGCTGGAGAAGCTCTCCTACGTCCTCTCCAGCGGACAGCGAGAGAAGGTCTTGGGTTCCGTCCTGGCCAATCCGAAGAGCCCGGCCCAGATCGCCAAGGACACGGGGCTCCACCTGCCTCACGTGAGCCGGACCCTGGCCCAGCTCGTGCGGGCCGGGCTCGTGTCCCCGATGAGCCCGACGAGCCGCGGGAAGCTCTACGCGGTGACCCCGCTCGGCGAGGCCGTCTACGAGGAGCTCGGGAACACCCGAGGCGACCGCCTCGTGGCGCCCCTGGCCCGCGGGAGCCACTTCAAGAACTACCACCACTGGCTCGCGAAGAACCACGGCAAGAAGACCGCGGACGACTTCTTCCATCGGCTGGGCGTTGACCCGCGGAAGATCGACGCGGGCGGCTGGTATCCCCTGCGGACCATCGTCCACGTGGCCGACCGGATCGAGGCGGAGTTCGGGGACGGGTCCGGGGAGACCGTGCGGCGCATGCTGCGGGAGGAGGCGTTCAACTTCGCCTCCATCCGCCGGTACGCGTCCATCGTCCTGCCGTTCAAGTACCTCGCCGAGATGATGCCCGCGGCGTACCACCGGGAGTTCAACCACGGCCGCCTGGAGGTGGAGGTCCACGGCCGGCGCGCCCTGGTCAAGAACTACGACTGGATCAGCAGCCCCACGCGCTGCATGGCGTGGCTCGGCACGTACGAAGGATCGCTCGAAGCGGCGGGCTACAAGCACATCGTCGTGAAGAAGGTCGCCTGCATCCTGAAGGGCGATCCCTATTGCGGGTACGTGCTCGAATGGTGAGCCGTTCGGGCTCGGAAGGCCGTTTCCTCATGGTAACGAGTTGGTAACAAGGCCTTAAGTACCCGATAGCGCGTGAAGGCGACCTGGTAGGAATCCAAGGGGATGCGAGTCCTCGTTTGGGGGGATGCCTACCAAGGCGCCCGTTCCCCACGCGCGCTCGCGGGAACGGGTCCCCTTTTACTCATTCGTCGTGGTTGTTCTCGCGCGTCCCGTACGGCGTGGAGTACTTGTACGTCTCCCGGATCCGCTCGATTCCGTCGATCTCCTGGATGTAGACCGCCACGGGCGCGGGCACGAGGGACTGCCAGTCGCCACCCTTGAGCATCCGGTGCCGGACCTCCGTGCCCGAGTACTTGTCGCGGCCCACCAAGGGCGGCGAGACGACCTTCAGGCCGTGCTCGCGGAAGAGGCGCACGACGAGGTCGGAGTTCGTGACCACCGTGTCGAACGCCGGGACGAGGGACTTCACGTGGCTCACCCAGACGCTGTGGACGTGGGTGTCCGGGATGGGCACGATGTGGTAGTCGTGGATGCCCTCCTCGTCCAGGGACCGCTTGATCATCTCGAAGCGCTCCCCCGCGGTGAACGGGTTCTCCCCCGTGTGGCTGTACTGCGCGGAGCCGATCCCGATGACGATCTCGTCGCTCGTCTCCAGGATCTTCTTGACCATGGCCAGGTGGCCCTTGTGGAAGGGCTGGAACCGGCCGATGAACAGGGTGCGGGTCATCCGTCCTCCGCCTCCGTGGACGCCGGGTGGCAAGGCGCCCGGGCGTAACAAGTCATCGGTCCCGGGGAACGGGGTCGAGCCGCGGGCCGGGCCAAGGGGTGCGACCTCCGTCCCGGATCACTGGGGGACCGCCGCGGGTCCGGGCTTCTCCGGGGTGATCTTGGGCACGAGGGACGACAGGCGCGTGATCAGGCTGGACTTCTTGGGGCCCACGAGGGCCTGGTCGAGCACGTCGCTCAGCGTGTCCACGGGCGCGACCTCGATCTTGCCGATGTACCGGTCCTCGAGGAGGACGTCGCGCAGGTTCGCGCGCAGGATGAGCACCTTCCGGGCCCCCGCCTCGGCGGCCGCCTCGATCTTCGCGGTGACGCCGCCGACGGGGAGGACCTGGCCCCGGACGGACAGGGAGCCCGTCATGGCCACGCTCTGGTCCACGGGGACCTCCTCGAGGGCGCTGATGGCCGCGGTGGCCACGGAGATGGATGCGCTGTCCCCTTCCGTGCCCTCCCGCGAGCCGACGAACTGGACGTGGATGTCGTGGTTGGAGATGTCCTCGCCCGTGTACTTCTTGATCAGGGCCGCGACGTTCTCCACGGCCTCCTTGGCGATGTCCCCCAGGCGGCCCGTCGCGATGATCCGGCCGCCCTGGCGCGTCTGGGCCGGGGTCACCTCGGCCGCGATGGGCAGGACGATC
>DUJI01000209.1 GCA_013329855.1 Thermoplasmata archaeon
CTGTACCTCGTGATCGCCCTCGCCCTGGGAGCCGTCGCGGTGAGCGCGGCGTTCCTGCCCTCCGTCCTCCAGCGAGGGCTGGACCGGAACCCGACGTTCCTTCGGCTCCTGGGGTTCCAGCCCGCTTCGACGGGCACGTCGCTGTCCGCGCAATCCATTCGAGATGGGCAGAGCGGTCAGGTCCTTCTGGCCGCCGCAACCATGCCCGGAGCCACCCCCGCCCCTCCCGCGGTCACGACACAGGCCGTAGCACCGACCTCCGCTCCCCCGCACGCGTCGACGGCTCCCACGTCGGAGGCGGACAAGAACCCCGATCCCGTCGGCACCTCGAACCCCGCGCTCCAGGAGACCAACGAGACCGCGGGCAACCTGACGACGAACCCCATGGGCTCCTTCGGCCTCGGCGTCCTCCCTGCGGATGCGGACAACGTGACGGGCGCGCCGGACATCGCGCACTTCATCGATCCCACGGTGAACGAGTCGGAGTGCACCTGGACCCAGGAAGTCACCTCCACGGACGCGGACCATGACGGCCATCCCGAGACCGCGGTGATCAACATGCTGGGCACGTGCACGGTGTCCCGCGAGGGCGTTGTCGTGGCCCGTGCCACGATCGCCCGCGAGGTCCGCGCCTGGGACAACGACTCGAGCGGCGTGTACAAGGCCTTAGAGGCCCGCCAAGGCATCGAGGCCGATGCGGGCCCGCTCAACGGCACCTACCAATACCACGCCCGAGCCACGTGGACCTTGAGCGTGAAGGACGCGGACGAGGACGGGAAGCCTGACGTCGTCCGCGTGACGTTCGCGGGCGAGCAGTCCTTCGACCGCAACGCGAACGGCAACGCAGAGTTCATGCGGACGGTCACCGCGAGCCTGGAGACCGTCCACAACGCGAGCGCGGATGTGCCCAACACGGCGGACATCGCCCTCCGCGTCTACCAGACCTACAATCTTCACGACGACGGCCAGCACGAGCACCAAGGCGTCCTCGAGATCGCGGCCCACACGATCGACGCGAACCACGACGGCCGCAACGAGAGCGCCACGGTGAGCATCAGGGGCTACGAGACCCTGGACCGCGACCACGACGGTCGCGCCGAGCTGGCGCGCGGCGTCGAGCTCTCCCTGAACGCATGGAACCCCGACTCCCTCGCGAACCCCACGTCCACCGACATCCGGATCTACCTGTGTGGCTGGGGGGACCCCACCGGGACCGGCGTGATCGAATACCGCAAGGCCCTCGAGCTCACGGGCCAGGCGGTGGACGGGAACGGCGACGGCCATCCCGAGCTCGTCCAGCTCGGCATCCACGCGGCCACCCTGCGCAACGTGAGCGGCGAACAGCCCCAGGTCAACGCGACGCTGGACGGGGGATTCACCGCGTACGACAATGACTCCGACGGGGTCTTTGAGAAGGCCACCCTGCACTTGCAGGCCGAAGCCCTCGTGGTGGAGAACGGCACGGTCGCCCATGCGTACGCCACGCTGGATGCGCTCGTCCTGAACGAGATCCAAGACGCGTACCCGGAGCGCGTCGAGGCGCGCCTGGCGGCCACGGAGACGATTGACACGAACGGCGACGGGATCGCGGAGGAGACTCGCGGCGTGACGATCGACGTGCTGGCCGTGGATGCGAACTCCAACGGCCACGAGGAGTACGCGAACCTGACGGTCCACGCGACGGACGTCGTGGACACGAACCACGACGGCGTGCCGGAGGTCCAGGCATCCTTCGACGCGTACGCGCAGTCCACGGACCTGAACGACGACGGCCACCCGGAATACGTGAACGTCACGGCCCGCGGGTCCGTGGTCCAGCAGAGCGAGAACGGCACGCTCGAGATGACCGCCTCGATCACGTACGACGCGCGGTATGTGGACGCGGACTCCAACGGGGTCTTCGAGAACGTCACGGTCACGCTCCAGGCCGAGAAGACCTTGTACGCTGCCGACGGGAGCGCCGTGAGCCGCGAATGGGTCACGTACGACTACGCGGGGAAGGATCTGAACCAGGACGGGACCATGGACAACGTGAGCCTGGTGTTCCAGAAGCACGTGTCAACGAGCGGCTAGGGAGCAGAACGCGAAGGACCGGCCTCGGGACGGAAGCCGGTCGCCCACCCTGTTCGGAGTCCGGTACCGGGTTCAGTGGCCGTCCGGACCCGCCGGCGGCAGCTCCTCGGGCGGGATCTCCTCTGGGGCGGGCTCTTCGGGCTTGGGCTCCGCGGGCGCAGGTTCCGCGGGAACGGCCTCGGCCACAGGGGGTGCCTCGACGGGCGTCTCCGCGGGCTTCTCCTCCGCGGCCTCGGCGGCCGGGGTGATGGGCTCCGTGGGAATGGCGCCCATGGCCGTGACCTCGGACTTCCGCACCTCGACGCGGGAGACGGGGTGGATGGGCTTGCAGCCCAGGGCAATCGTCTTGGCCAGGTCGCCCGAGATGATCCCCTTGACGAACTCGCCGACGCTCTGCTTGGCCGCGGTGTCCGCGACCGTCTTCTTCATGATCGCGCGGATCACGCGCTGCTTGGAGGACTGGATCCTGCGGTCCGTGATGGCCATGGGCTTCACGCGCATCTTCCAGCCGTCCTTCGTGGTCACGTCGATCGTGAGGTCCGTCCGCGTGCGCTTGCGGCGCGTCAGGCGGCGGATGTAGTCCGACGTCATGTCGTGACCGACGAACTGGGTGAGCGCGTCCTGGCCCTGGACCTGGTTCACCTTGAACAGGAGCTTGATGTGCATCTTGCTGAAGTCGCCCGTGAGGTCCTGGACGGTGACCTCCGCGATGCGGCCGATGAGCTTCTCCGGCACGTCCGAGGGCGTCTCGCCGAGCAGCTGCTTGTTGAACATCTCGCGGGCGAGGAGGTTGTACCAGACCTTCGCCTTCCACTTGTCCTTGATCTTGCGCGCAGCCGCGCGGGACTTCTTCTCGGCCGGCATGGGTGAGCCGCTCGAAAGGGCGGGGGCTATTTAAGGG
>DUJI01000163.1 GCA_013329855.1 Thermoplasmata archaeon
GGCCGCAACGGCGCGGGCAAGACGACGTTCCTCCGGATCGCTTCGACCCTCCTCGTGCCCACCTCGGGGACCGTGGAGGTCTTCGGGCACGACGTGGTCGGCCATCCCGAGCAGGTCCGGCCCATGGTGGCCGTCGTCCCCCAGGAGGGCAAGCCGTTCTTCCACCTCACCCCGAGGGAGCAGATCTACGCGTACCTCCGGGCCCGCGGCATCGACAAGCCCACGGCGAAGGCCCGGGTGGACGAGGCGCTCGCCCAGATGGGGATCCAAGACGTCGCGGACCGTCTCTCCATCACCCTGTCCGGCGGCCAGAAGCAGCGGGCCATGGTCGCCACGGTGATCGCGACGGAGGCGCCCCTCCTGTTCCTGGACGAGCCTACGATCGGCATGGACCCCTTCGCCCGCCGCGGCGTCTGGGATTCCCTCCGTCGCCTCACGAACAAGGGCTGCACCATCCTCCTGACCACGCACTACCTGGACGAAGCCGAGGCGCTCTCCCAGCGCCTGTACGTGGTCGAGGGCGGCCGCGTCCTCGTCGAGGGGACCGCAGACGCGATCAAGCAGCAGGTCGGCGGCACGCTGAAGGTCTCCATCCCGAACGGGGTTGCGCTCAAGGAGGAGCTCGCGACGTTCGGCCAGATCGTCTCGGACGGCGGCACGGTCTACGTGATCACGGGGCCCGAGCGGATCAACGAGATCATGGCGCTCGCCATGCGGGACCGCCTCGTGGCCACCGTGGGGCCCGTCACGCTGGAGGAGGCCTTCCTCCAGATCGTAGGCCGGTCCATCGACGCGGACGAGGGGTGAGCGGGTGGCCTTCGCCCTACGGTGGACGGGGATGCGGACGTTCCTCGCGACGGAGACGCGGGTCCAGCTGCACGAGTGGCTCGCGATCGCCACAGGCTCTTTGGTCCAGGCCGCGCTCCTCGTGTTCGTCTGGGTGCTCGACCGAAGCCTCCTCTCGTACACGGTGATCGGCGCCATGGCCTACTCCATGTTTCTCATCGGCCAGCGCGTGCTCAACGAGGCGGCGTACATCCGCATCGACCACAAGCTGAACGAGCTGTATCACGCGTCCCCCATGTCGCCCGAGTCGTACTTCCTCGGGATGTCCCTGGGCATCCTCGTCGCGTACACGCCGCCCCTCCTGGTCCTCTTCGCGATCTTGGAGTTCCTGCATCCGATGAACCTGGCGGCCGTCGGGATGCTCGTCCTGGTCCTGTTGGCGCTCTGGGCCTTCTCCGCGACCCTGGGCTACTGCATCTCCACCCTGTTCCGGGACATGAAGACGATCTGGCCCTACTCGAGCCTCCTGACCAACCTCTTCGGCATCGTGCCTCCCGTGTTCTACCCGCTCATCGCGATCCCTGCGGCGTTCGCATGGACCCGGCTCCCCGTGCTCCTCGTCCCGACGAGTTCCGCGGTGGCCCTCGTGGAGGGGGTCGCGGGAATGGAGACGTTGTCCACGACGGAGTACCTCGTGGCGGGAGGGTCGCTTGCGATCGAGGGCCTGCTCATGCTCGCGTTCGGCATCTACTGGGCGCGGCGCACCGCGAGGGAGGTCTGACATGGACCGCGTCGTGGACGAGAAGGTCCTGGCCGAGATGCGGGAAGGCCGTGTCTTTCCCGCGTTCGCCCTGATTGGGTGGCGGTGGGTCGCACGCAACCCCGTCGCGACTATCGTGCCCATCCTCCTCCCGTTCTTCTTCCTCTACTTCTTGGCCTTGATCACGCCACCGGACCTCCACCTCTTCCCGCTCCAGGTCGTGGGCGCCATGCTGTTCACGACCCAGAACATCGGCAGCTGGTGCCTCTCCGACTCCGCGTACTGGCGGCTCGAGCAGCGCCTCCAAGACATGTTCGTGGCCTCGCCGCTGGACAAGTTCCGCTACCTGTTCGGCATCGCCTTCTCCAACCTGATCCCCGCGGCGCCCGCCCTGATCATCCTCGGGATCATCCTGGCCTCGGTCACGCCCGTGTCTCTCGTAGGCTGGCTCGTCCTGGCCGCGGCCATCTTCATGGTCTGGGTCCTGTACTCCGCGATCGGCATCGCGGTCTCGAGCCGCCTCCAGAGCCAGATGGAGGTCTGGCCCGTGGGGAACCTCGTGTTCACCACCCTGGGCATCCTCTCTCCTCTCTACTATCCTCTGATCATCCTGCCCCCCATCTGGCAGGGCTTCGCGCGGTTCCTTCCCGCAACGTACGCGGCCTTGATCGTGCAGGACGCCCTGAGCCTCCCTACCGCGCTGCCCTCCGAAGCCCTCGTGGACGCGGCCCTCCTGGTCGTGTCCACGATCGTCGGCCTGGTCCTCGCCATGTCGCTCTACACGTGGCGCGAGCACTGATCTCAATCGGGCTTCGCCGCAGGCAGGATGACCACCACGGTCCCCTTCGCCTTGAGGGCAACCTCCCGCTCGTCCTTGGAGAGGAAGCCGTGCCGGCTGGCCTCCCAGCGTCCGGCGAGCAGGATGGCCTCGATGCCGCGTTCCTCCGCGAACGCGACGAGATCCTTCCCGATGTCCCGGACCATGAGGATCTTGGGCGTCAGGAGGCGCAGGATGGGCCGCGACCGAAGCGCCCGGAGGAAGGAGAGCTCGCGCTCCTCGTCGATCAGCGACTCGGGCCGGTAGGTCGAGTACAGCGGCACGATCTGTGGGATCCGGATCACCTTCGCGACGACCACGTCCACGGCCGGGAATGTGGCCGTGGCGGTGAGGGAGGCCGCGAGATCGAAAGGCTCAGGCTGGAACTCCTCGAGCACGGGGATTAGGATCCTGCGGAGGCGAGGGGGCCGTCCGGAGATCCGGCCGGGTCCGCGGACCAAGACGATTCTGCGCTTCCGGAGTCCCGAGAGCCACCGTCCCCGTCCTCGGGACGATCTGGCGGAGAAGACCTCCGCGTCCACGGGCACGACGACGGTCTCCGCCCCGGTCCGCTCCGCCAGGCGCTCCAGATCCCGCCCCACGGCGGCACGTCTTCGGCGGACATCGGAGGCGGGCAGATCCACGACCTGGCATGGCGTGTCCGACCCCCTCGCGAGCGCCTCAATCCTGCGCTCCAACTCCCGCCCGACCTGGACGGAGGACCCAAGGTCGGGCAGCCGCACAAGAACGACGCGCGAGCCCGAGTAGTCGGCCAAGCTGAGAGCCACCGCGGCGGCCACCTCGCCGGATCCCTGCAAGGTCAGGGGGAGGAGAATCGGGGGCCCCCGTTCGACGAAGGGGATCCGGGTCCGGCCCGTCGTTTCCGGCCCCACGAGGACCTCGACCCCGGGAGACGAGGTTGCCGGCACGGCGCCCAGTCCGGGGACGGGCACGCGAGCGGGCACGAGGACCCTTCGAACGGCATACTTCCGCACCTCCTCGAACAGCACGATGACGGGTACGAAGGCTTGTAGGTACAGCCATGTGATCCACGGGAAGGCCCGGGT
>DUJI01000217.1 GCA_013329855.1 Thermoplasmata archaeon
CACGCCCTGGTCCACGGGCACGAGATCGCCAAGGAGCGCTACACGATCCTCGGCGACACGGGTCTGACGGAGGAGGCCGCGGAGCGGCTCGCACGGATCACGAAGGTCATCTGAGCACCCCGAACTTGTCGTGGGAGTCGACCAGACGGGCGATGAACGGCTCCGGATCCAGGGTCAGCCCGTATCGGCGGAAGTAGCCGCCCAGGGCCCGCATCCCGTGCCGGAGCGCCTCCGTGGCCTCCGTGAGGCGCACCCAGGACGACGTCCCGACCCGGTCGATCCGGAAGCTCTCGGAGAAGTCGATCCACCAGGGCTCCCCCTCATGGACAAGGATGTTGAACGCGCTCAGGTCCCCGTGGACGACGCCGGCGCGAGCCAGCGCCTCGATGCCCCGGAGGACCGCGGCCAGGAACGGCTCGGGCTCGTCGAGGCGGACATCGTGGAGCCGCGGCGCCGGGCCGTCCTCGCCTCCGAGGTATCGCATGGAGAACATGTTCTCGACGCGTCGGGCGGGCGCGGGCACGCGCGCGCCTTCTTTCCAGGCCTGCCAAGTAATCTCGAATTCGTGGGCTGCACGCCAGCCGAGGGCGTCGACCTTGATGGGTCCGCCCCCGCGGTGGGACGTGCGGTAGAGGCGGTACACCTTGACCGCCAGGGGCGCGCCGCGGTACCGGGCGAGATACACGTCGGCCTCCTTGCCCGCGCTGATGAGCCCCACGACCTCCGTCGCGAGACCCGAGGAGAGGATGGCCTCCGTCGTCGAGCGGTATCCCGACTCGTGCAGGTCGAGCGTTCCCGCTCGGATGCGCCACTGGACGCTCGCGTCCAGGTACGGTTGGTTCGGCATTCCTTGACTCTCGATGGTCACGATGACAGCGTTCGCCCAGGCCAGCTCACGAACGCCGGAGAGCCGAGGTCGGTCTCACAAGGCTCCCGGCGCAGCTCGGAAAACCCATTCAGACATCATCACCGGGAACCTCCTGGCCCACAGGACCGTCACGCCGATACGACGGCCCCTAGATGAAGATGCCGCTTGGAGATCGCCGCGCCTCGGGACGGGCGTCGCCCTTAAGTCCGACCAAACGTTAGGCTCGCGGGGAGTCGCGTGGCCCAGATCACCTTGGTGGGGGAGAGGCAGGCGGTGCCGGGCCACGAGTTCGTGTATCGGGGACCCCAGCCCGAGTGCCGTGAGTGCCGGGTGAAGGCCGCGTGCCTCAACCAGGAGGTCGGCCGGCGGTACCGGGTCACGAAGACGCGGAACGTAAGCCACCCCTGCCTCCTCAACGAGGAGCGCGTGCGGGTGGTCGAAGTGGAGGCGGCACCGCCCGAGTGCAGCCTCCCCACGCGGGGCGCGGTCGAGGGAGCCTTGGTCGCGTACGACCCCCTCGTCTGCGCGAATGCCGCATGCCCCCACTTCCGCCTCTGCCACCCGGTCGGGATCGAGCCGGGAGCCCGTCTCCGGATCCTCCAGATCGGCCCCGAGCTGGACTGTCCCCTCGGCTACGAGATTGCGCCCGTCCGCGTCGCCTATTCCGAGTGAGGGACGGACCGTGAAGGCTTCCCTGCCGCGGCGGATGACCCTGCATGCGATCGAGGCCGCGTTCCTGACCCTCGGCTACCAGGTGAAGCGGGAGACGTTCGACCTGGTCGCCTTCAAGACGCTCCGGAAGGGGCGACGGTTCCACACGCGGCTCGAGACGCACGGCCTCGAGACGGTCCCGCGCGGCGCGGAGATCGACCTGCACATCGACTTCCTCCGGGAAAATGCCCACTCCAGCTTCCATGGCTCCGAGGCGGAATCCGAGCCCATCGCGTTCGAGATGGCCCAGGTCCTCGGCGCCCTCGGCCGCCAGGACCCGAACCGCGCGCGGCCGCGGGTGCGCTGCCCCGAGTGCGGCAAGGAGTTCGGGCAGGGCGTGTACCAGGCCCACCGGGCCGTGGTCCACGGTCATCCGGGGAACGCGCGGCTGTAGACCGTGCGCCCCGTGTTCCGGAAGCCCATGGCCTTCCAGAAGGCCGCGGCGGCCGCGTTCGTCGGGAGGACCTCCAGATCGATCTGGTCGATGTGCATCGCCTTGGCCTCCTCCAGGAGTTTCACGGCGATCGCACGACCGATCCCCCTTCGACGGAGGGTGGGCTCGACGAAGAAGTCGTTGAGCACGAGGACGCGGCCGAGCTCCGCAGAAGGCTGGTAGACCGCGAGCGCGACGCCCACGACGATGCGCTTCTCGCGCGCGACGAGCAGGGTGCCGCCGACGCGGTTCGTGAGGATCTGCTGCACGGCCCAGCTGATCCGCTCGGGCCGCGGCCTCACACCCTCCGACGCATGGTAGGCCGCGATGAGCCGTTCGACATCGAGCCGGTCCGGAGGTGCGGCGCGCTCCACGAGCACCATGGGAAGTCCGCGAGTCGGGACTCCCGTATAAGGATTTTGCGCGCGCGGCGTCAGAAGAGTGTCACGCGGACCGTCTCGCCCGCGTCGACGTGGTCCGCGTCCGCGGGGATCACGATGTAGCCGTCCGCGTGGGCCATGGAAGTGATCGCGCCGCTCTCCTTGAACGCGGGCACGGCCTTCCCGTCGACGACGCGGACCGTGTGGACTTGGACCCGACCGCGCGGGCTCCGGATCCGGGCCGCGAGCGGGACCTCGAGCGCACGTCCCGCGGGCGCGGGCTGGCGGGCCATCCGGCGCAGCATGGGCGCGAGGAGGATGTAGCAGTTGCTCAGGCACGAGGTGGGGTTGCCGGGCATCCCGAGGACGGCCTTCCCGCGGACGCGCCCCAGGGCCGTGGGCCGCCCGGGTTTGATCGCGACGCCGTGGAAGAGGAGATCCCCCAGGGAGCGCAGGGCGTCGATGACCAGGTCCTTCTCGCCCACGCTGGAGCCGCCGCTGAAGACGACGAGGTCCTCCCGTCGCGCCCTGTCGAGGGCATCGCGCAAGGCGTCGAGGCGGTCGGGGACGCGGCCCAGGAGAACGGCTTCCCCGCCGGCCTCCCGGACCGCCGCGGCCATCGTGTGGGAATTGACGTCGAACACCTGCCCGGGTCGGAGGCGGGACCCCGGAGGCACGACCTCGTCGCCCGTGACCAGGAGGGCGACTCGCGGACGCGCGTACACGGATACGTCCTGACGGCCGACCGCGGCGAGGGCCCCCAGCTTGGCCGGGGTGAGCCGCTCGCCCCGGGCCAGCACGCGGGACCCCTTCCGGATGTCCGAGGCGCGGGCAGACACGTTCTCCCGCGGACGGACGGGCCGGAACACGCGGACCACGTCGCGTTCGCGCTCCGTGTCCTCGACCATGACCACCGCGTCCGTCCCACGAGGCATCGGCGCACCGGTCGCAATCTGTGTGCAGCGGCCCTTCGCGCCGCGTCTCGTGGGGACGCCCCCGGCGTGGACGTTCTCCTGGACCGCGAGGGCCGCGGGCGAGAACTTCCGCGCGCGGGACGTGTCACGGGCGATGACCGCGTAGCCATCCATGGCCGCACGGTCCGCAGGCGGAACGTCGAGGGGCGCGCGGACGTCCGCGGCCACGATGCGGTGGAGGACCTCGGAGAGGGGCACGGTCTCCCGGCGGCGGATCGGCACTGCCAGCTCCAGGCACAGGGAGAGCGCCTCGTCCAGCGGGAGGAGCGGCGGGAGCGGTCGCATGCCATGCGGCTCCCCGCGAGCCGGGGCGCGGTGGGCCGCCGCGGAACTCATCGGTTCATCACTCCGACCGCGTGGGGCAGCTCGGGCAGGATGAGCGCCTCCATCGCGAGGCGGCAGGCATCGGGAGAGCCGGGGAGGCAGAAGACGAGGCGGCCGTGGTAGATCCCGGCCAGGGCGCCGGAGAGCCATGACGCGCTCCCGATGCGGTCGTACGAGAGGCGTCGGAAGAGCTCGCCGAACCCGGGCAGCGTGCGCTCGAAGAGGGGCGCGAGGGTCGGGACGGTCACGTCACGCCGCGCGAGGCCCGTGCCGCCGTTCGTGATAATCGCGTCGCAGGTCCAGGACGCTTGCTCGACCGCGTCCGCGATCGCCTTGGGCTCGTCCTTGACGACCGCGTAGAAGAGGACCGAATGGCCTCCCTTGAGCAAGAGATCCTTGATCAGCTTGCCCGATTCGTCCGTCTCGGGGCTGCGGCTGTCCGAACTCGTGACCACGCCGCATTTCACGGACGCGGGGGCGTGCTCCTTGTGCTGATGCGGGACGGACATGGACGGGAACGGAGAAGCCCGGCGGAGGACAAAAGGTTCGCTCCGCGATTTAACCTTGTTTAAGGTTGATATGTCCGGCTTTCCGAGGTCTGCGCGACCACGGTCGAGTCCCGCCGGAGGACCGACGAAACCCGCGGCATGCGGCCCGTTAGCGTGGACGGGGACGCCCGCCGCCCGCATGTAAGTGGGATAGAACTATCGTCGGCCATGACCTGGGGAGAAGCCAGACAACCTCAGAGTTGCGGTGAGGAACAATGGGATTGCTGGAAGGAGTCATGCTGATCGTGGGCGGGCTGGTGCTCCTGACGGGGTCGCTGCACCTGATCCCGGCTCTTGGGAAATCTCTCGAGCAGCTGGCGAAGTGGCTCGGTGCGTTTCAGGGAATCATCGGCATCATCGCCATCATCGTGGGCATCCTGGCCATCGCGAGCCTCGCGGGCATCGTGTTGATCATCCTCGGCCTGATCCTCGCGGTGAGCATCCTGTCCGCGCTGCCGGGCATTGGCAAGTCCATCGCCAAGTTCGTGAAGTTCCTCGGGGCGTTCCAGACCATCATCGGCATCATCGCCCTGATCTTCGGAATCCTGGAACTCCTCTGACCGGTCGGGGCGACGAGTGAGGGGGAACCGTTCCCTCCCTAAATTCGGCGCACGAGCCGGCAGCCTATGCGAGGGCAGGGGGCGGGCGCGCGCCTCAGGATGCGACCGAGACGAGCGTCCGAATCCGTCCCGCGATCATGGGGTCGTCGAGGGCCGCGGCGAATTCGTCCAGGGTCGCGAAC
Organism: Thermoplasmata archaeon; assembly: GCA_013329855.1. Taxonomy (GTDB): domain Archaea; phylum Thermoplasmatota; class Thermoplasmata; order RBG-16-68-12; family RBG-16-68-12; genus RBG-16-68-12; species RBG-16-68-12 sp8695u. The sequence continues at coordinate 4,981 of DUJI01000217.1, forward strand.
GGCCGTCGGCGCACGATCCGGGCGGCGCGCCTGGCCCCCACGCCCGGCAGGGCTTCGAGGGCCCTCATCGAGGCGCGGTTCACGTCGAGCGGGAACTCGACGGCGGTCACGGACCGTTCTCCTTGGCTCGTGATTGCGACGTCGACGAAGCGACCGGTGGGCAGGTCGTACGGCAGCCCGACGAGGATCGGATACGTGCCGATCTGGCGTCCGTACGTCACGTGCCCCTGCTGGATCTCCAGGTACACGTCGCGCAGCACGGTCCCGTCCGGGAGGACACGCCGGAGCATCTCCCGGTCGATCTCGGCCCGGACGGTCTCCTTGAAGCGCCGGAACTCGGAATGCAGGCCGGTCGGCTCGAACTCTTGTCGCACGGGCCGCACCTGCCGGAGGTTGATCCGCCGGACCCAGAGGTCTTCCCGGAGGAGCCGTTTGAGGAATGCCAGGTTGAGATCGAAGGTCTTCCGCGTCTCGCCCGTGAGGCCCGCGACGAAGTTGAGCCCTGGCAGGAGGCGCGGCAGTCCGCTCTCGCCGCGCTCCCGGCCCACCGCGTTCACCATGCGGACGGCCTCGAGGCAGCCCTCCGCATCGATGTTCAGGTTGTTCGCCTCCGTGACCGCGGGATCCGCGGACTCGAGGCCGAAGGAGAGGATGTTCCCCGGCGAGGTGGAGCGCACGAGGAGTCGCAGGGAAGCCATGGCCTCCTCGGGATGGGCGATCATCATCGCGGGGTCGCCGTTGTCCGTATGCAGAATCCGGAGCCGCGGCGCGGCCTCGTGGATTCCGCGAAGGAGAGCCCCGAGCGCGGGCACGTTGATCTGCGGCGTCGCCGAGGTGCCGAGGCCGATCGCCTGGTAACTGAAGAAGTCCGCCTGACCACCGAGGCGGAAGTTCACGACGCCCAGCTCGGCGAGCCGGCGCACCTCGGCTGAGATGCCCTCCAGGGGGCGGAACTTCGTGATGCCGTACTGCGGCTCGATGCAGAAGCTGCAGCCTCCGTTCACGTAGCGGACGCAGCCCTTCGTCGTGTCCAGCTCGGCGATGAGGGGCTCCGGGAAATCGGGGTGGTGGAGGACGACGTCCGCACCCAGGAGACCCCAGCGGTCCCACTCGGCCATCGTGCGATCGCGGTCCTCCCACTCGCCACGGGTGAGGTGGTCGTACACGCATGCGTCGAAATCGCGCATCGCGACGTGGTCGAAGGGTTCGGTCAGCGCCTCGTCAAAGAAGCGGAACCGGGCGAGGGGCCCGCCGAACACCCGCGCGCCCTGGAACGCAGACGCGTGGCGGAGGATCTCCTTCTCGCTGATGGGCAGGCCGCGGAGGTACTTGCCCGGGACGAGGGGGCCGGAGATGATGGCGAGCAGGTCGCCCTTCAGCGGCCGGCCACCCCGGACCTGGTCGATCGTGACGTACTCCCAGTCGTGGCCCGCATGAGCCACCGCGCCCGCGAGGTACCTCGGGTATGGGGAAAGGTAGGGCGGCACGCCGAAGTTGGACGGCTCGTCCACGTAGCCGTCCAGGATCACGACCTTCATGGGTCGCGAACCATGCCGCCCTGGCGATAAAAGGGCTTCGGCGTAGGTGACCTAGGCGCTCTCCTTCTTCTCCCCTCGACTGCCCCAGCGCCCGATCACGATGATGAAGACAATCATCACCACGGTCACGACGACGGCGGTGATGATGAAATACCCGTAGGCCAACGGAGTGGCGGGTGCAGTTGTCGTCACGCCGGCCAGGGACAAGCCACCCTGCACGACCTGGTTCCACAGAAGACCGATCACGAAGCCGAAGGCCGTGCCGAGCGACGCCGCAATCGTTTTCCGCACGTCTGCCACGCTCAGTTTGCGTTCCTCCGCCATACAAACCCTCGCAGGAGAATCGGTGCAGGGAAAGTAATCGTTTTCGGCGAGCGCGGGCGGCGCGGTACGCACCGGAGAGTAGGCTAGCCCTTCGCCTTGGACACGACTCGGACCCCCTCGATTCGCGCAACGGGGTACTGCCCGCGGGCGTCCTTCTCGAGGGACTTGACCATATCCCAGACCGTGAGCAGGGCGACGGATACGCCATAGAGCGCCTCCATCTCCACGCCGGTCTTGTACGTCGCCTCGACGGTCGCCGTGCACATGACGCGGTCCTTGCCCAGTTCGAACTCCACGGCCGCAGACGTGAGCGGGATGGGATGGCAGTGGGGCAAAGTCTGCCACGTCGACTTGATTGCCTGCAGCCCGGCGACCTCGGCCGCGGCGATCGGGTCGCCCTTCGCGACGCGCCGCGCGCGGATGGCGGCGACCGTCCGGGGGCGCAGTCGGATCGTGCCCGACGCCACGGCCCGCCGAGGCACGTCGGGCTTCGACCGGATGTCCACCATCCGCGCCATCGTCTCCGCCAGGGAGGCGGGCCTATTTCACGATTCGCAGGTGTCGGACATTGTCAACGCATGCGCCCCCGTCGGACGCGTCTCGCGCGGGCTTTCCATCGCGCGCGCGGGGCATTGTCAAGTCGGCGTGTCGGACGCCGGAGCCCTTAACTACGGTCCCGGCCGCTGAGGCTAGCTCGTGCGGATGGGACAACGCGCGCACGAAGGGATGGGACGGGACGCTCCGCGACGGGCTCCTGACAAGGCGATTCCTTCACCGCGTCCCCGCCGCGTTGCCCGTCCGGCCGAGCGGTCCGCGTACGGCTCCGGGACCGGGCGACACGATGAGAGGCGAAGGACATGGGAAACCTGAGAAAGATCGTGGGCGTGAGCCTGGCCGTCGCTATGGCCCTGGGCCTCGTCGCCTACGTGCTGGTACCCCACGCGGGCCCGTCGAACGAGTCCATCGTGGTGAACCCGCCGCAGACGCCGACGACCCCGGGTGGCAGCACGAGCACCGGGACGGGCACGAACACGGGGTCCACCCCGTCGACACCGCCGCCGACGTCGGATCACGTGCGGATGCCGAAACTCCACGGCAAGAACAGCGAAGGGCCCAAGCACGTGGTGTGCCTGCCGGCGAACCCGCATGTGCAGGGAACGGCCCAGTACCAGGGAGCCAACTGGTACCGCGGCCAGTGCGCGCAGACCGCGGGGGCAAACTCCCAGGCCCACGGGAACGGTCACGCGAACGACCTGGCGGGCAGCGCCCTGGCGGCCGTACCGTACTTCCTGACGCACGCCCACATGGGCCAGGAACATTGAACCTCCTTATCCCTTCGGGGACGCGGCCTGGGGCCCGGGCCCCGGGCGCCGATTTCTCTCCGTCAACGGGAGCGCCGCCGGGGACGCGGAGGCTCCGACTTCCAGATGGGGACGGTCCGCTTGACCTCGTCCGTGATCCACACGCACGCGTCGAAGGCCTCGCGACGGTGGGCCGCGGAGCACGCGATGGCCACGGAATCCCCGCCGACGGGGATGCGTCCCACACGATGGACGATGGACACACCCAGCACGTGGAACCGGTCCTTCGCTCGGTCGGCGAGATCCGCGAGGACCTTCTTCGCCATGGGCATGTAGACCTCGTAGTCCAGGGCCGCGATCCCTGGGTCCGCGCGGACGGACCCGAGGAACAGGACGACGGCGCCCGCGTCGTCGCGGCGGACGCTGTCGACCACCGCGGCCACGTCGATCCGGCGGCGGGTAATCCCGATCACCGCGCACCTCCGCTCACTGGAGGGAGAAGGGCCACTTCATCGCCGTCGCGCAGCACGACGCCGGGATCCGCGAAGGCCTGGTTCACGGCGACCTTCAGCGTCTTGCGGTGCGGCGCAAGTCGCGGATAGGCCCGGAGG
>DUJI01000154.1 GCA_013329855.1 Thermoplasmata archaeon
GGCCGAAGGTGATGCCGTCCACGGCGAGGACGGGGCCCTTCCTCGTGTGGTAGTGGACGACGAGGTCCCAGGCCTCGAGGACATCCTCCATGCTCACCGCTCCTTCTTCATCAGGGGGTTGATCAGGTCGTTGAGCCCCTCGCCCAGGAAGCTCAGGCCCACGGTCAAGAGCACGATCACGAGGCCGGGGAAGAACGAGGACCACCCGATCCCGTTGTCGATTAGGTTGGCCGCCGCGGACAGGTCGAGGCCCCAGTCCGGGGTCGGGGCCTGAAACCCCAGACCCAGGTAGGAGAGCCCCGCGGCCGTAAGGATCGCGTCCGCCGCGCTGATCGAGAAGATCACGGGAATGGCCACGATGACGTTCGCCGCGATGTAGCGGAACACGATCCGCGCGGGCGGCGCCCCAACCGCCTTGGCGGCCTCGACGTAGAGCTCCTCCCGGGCGGAGAGCACCTGGCTCCGGGTCACACGGAAGTACAGGGGGATGTAGATCACGGTCACCGCAAGGCCGATGTTCACGACCCCCTTCCCCAAGAGGACCGCGATGAGCCCCGCGAAGAGGAGCCCGGGGAACGAGTACAAGGAGTCCATGACGAGAACGAGGATCTTGTCCAGGTTGCCGCCGAGGTAGCCGGAGTAGAGGCCCACCGGGAAGCCCACGATCAGGGCGATGAAGACGCCGATCGCCATGATTGTCAGGGAGGTGCGGGTGCCGTAGAGCACGCGGCTGAACACGTCGCGCCCGACGTAGTCCGTGCCCATGAGGTGCCAGCAGTTGAGCCAAGTCGTCGTGGCCCCCAGGTAGTCCACGGTCAGGTTTCCCGTGGTCCCCGGGTCGGCCGCGTGCCGGAACTCCAAGACGAGGCTCTGCGGACTCAGGTCCGAGGCGGACCAGGCGCGGTCGTGGGTCAGGTCGACCTGGACGAGGGAGCCCGTGGTCCGCACGGGGACGCTCGTGACCCAGGTCTGCCCGCCGTCGACGCTCACGTTGACCTGCAGATACTGCCCTGGGTCGGTCCCCTGCGGGAGGAGCCAGACGTCCAGCCCCGCAGACACGACGGAGTCCCGGAGCACCGCGAGCGGGAAGTTCGTCACCCTCTCCGTGTCGTTGACGTGGGTCGAAAGGGCTCCGACGTCATCCACGAGGGTCGCCTGGTACGGGTTGGACCAGGCGCCCGAGGCGGCTTGGAACGACTGGTTCCGGGCGACGGGAGCGTTCTGCCACGGCGGGATGTTCTTCTCGTCGACGTACAGCTCAGGGTCGAAGGGCGCGAGGAACGGAGCGAAGATGGCGACGATGAGGAAGAGGATGATGATCACGATGCCGATCCAGCACATCGCGCCGGCCAGGGTGCGCCGTTCCTCCAGGAGGGGGTAGAAGACGCGGCCCAGAATCGAATGGCGGGGCAGCCACCCGTACGTCCGTTCGGCCTTAGAATCCGGCACGGTGACCCCCCTACAGACGGATTCGCGGATCGATCATCGCGCCGAGGACGTCGACCACCAAGCTGATCATGACGATGATCGCGGCGTAGACCACGACGACCCCCTGGATCATCGTCATGTCCTTGGACGTGATCGACTGGAGCAAAAGCCTCCCGATCCCTTCGATGGAGAAGGTCTGTTCCGTGAGCACGGCCCCGGCGAAGAGGATGGCGAACTGGAGCCCGAGCACGGTGACGACGGGCACCAGGGCGTTCTTGAACGCATGCCGGTACACGACTCTCCGCTCCGGGACGCCGCGCGCCCGGGCCGCGTCCGAGTAGTCCGCGGTGATCGTCCGTAGCATATTGGCTCGGACAGTCTTCGTGAAGAACCCGCTCAGGACCAGACCCAGAGTGAGACAAGGAAGGACGAGATGGGAGAGCGCCTTGAGGAAGTGGGCGAAGTTCCCTTCGAGGAGCGAGTCGACCGTGTAGAGGCCAGTGATCGTCGGAGGCACGTCCGTACCCGTCCAGCGGCCCGAGGTCGGGAACCACCCCAAGCCGACCCCGAAGACGAGCTGGAACAGGAGGCCGAGCCAAAAGATCGGCATGACCCAGATCACGGTGCCCCAGAGACGGATTGTCAGCTCGACCCAGGTGTCCCGGTGGGACCCCGCCACGACGCCCGTCACGATGCCGACGGTGGACGCGATGATCATCGACCCGATCGCCAGCTCAATCGTCGCGGGAAGCCGCACCGCAATCTGGTTCCACACGGGCTGTCCGCGGTACAGCTCGCCGATGGACACGCCCAGGTTGCCCGTGAAGATGTTCGTCAGGTAGTTCACGTACTGCACGGGAGCCGGCTGGTCCAGGCCCAGCACATGACGCGCGTTCTCCACGACGTCCGGCGGAGGCGTGCGGCCGCCCCACAGGGCGAGGATCGGGTCGCCCGGGAGGATCCGCAGGATCACGAAGACGGCCGTGAGGAGAATCAGGAGCATCGGGACGGCCAGGGCAATTCGCGTCAGGGTGTAGGCCAGGAGAGAGTGCCCTCGCGCCACGACTCACGCCTCCGCGCTGCTCCTCACGGTGTCCGGGGTGATGCGGAAGGTAATGGAAAGGGGTGAAATAAAGGGGAAGGGGCCAGGGCTCATTCGTCCCTGGCCAGAATCGTCCCGGGGTGGAACCCGGTCATGTACCCGAGCTGCGCCATGAGGTTGTTCGCCGCGCTGCAGTTGTGGTCTCCGTACAGGGTCTGAAACACGGGTTGGTAGTACGGCATCGTCGCAGGGATCATGCTGTAGAGCGGAGTCACGAGCCCGTTGAACACGACGCTGTTGATCTGGGCGCGGTCCACGCTGTAGGCGATTGCCTGCCGCACGCGGACGTCCGTGATCCCGATCGGGATGTTGGTCGTCGTTTTGTCGTTCACCTGGAAGACCAAGTACCGGATCTGCGGGCTGGCGCCGATGTGCACCGTGATGCCGAGGCTCGCCGCGCTCGCCTGGAGGTCCGTCAGGTCCGTCGGCGCGAACGTCCGGTACACGACGTCCACGGCCTTCGTCGTGATGTCGTTCTTCAGGGCGGTCGCGGTGGAGCGGATATTGATGACCACCTTGGGTGTCACGGGGATGGACGGGATCGCGGGCGCGTACAGTCCCGGGTTGTAGTAGGTCGGATTCGCCTCGAGGGTCACGAGCTGGTTCGGCACGTGCTGGGTCAGCTTGTAGGGTCCCGTGCCGATCACGTTGCCGACCGTCGAGGGCTGCTCCCCGGTTTGGCTGTAGGCCCAAGGCACCGGCGCGGACACGGAGAACGCCATGAGGGCGTTGAAGAACGACACGGGCCTCGCCAGGTGGAACGTGATGTTGTAGGGGT
>DUJI01000256.1 GCA_013329855.1 Thermoplasmata archaeon
CCGCCCTCCCACTCGTGGACCGCCTTCTCCGTGAGGTCGATGCTCGCGAACGTGACGCCATGGATGCCGTCCCGCCCGGTCTTGCCGCCGCACAGGATGAACACGTCCTCGAGGGACTTCACGCGGTTCTTCACAATCTGGGACTTCTTGCCGAAGCCCACGCACGCGACGTTCACGACGATGTTGCCCACGAAGCCTTCGTCGAACGCGATGCACCCCGCGACGGTCGGGATGCCCACCCGGTTCCCGTAGTCCCGAATGCCCGCGACGACGCCCCCGAACAGGTACTTGGGGTGCTTGATCCCCGGCGGGAGCTTCTCCCGCGGGAAGTCCAGTGGGCCGAAATGGAGCGGGTCCGCCAAGGCGATGGGCTGCGCACCCATGGCGAGCACGTCGCGCAGGATGCCGCCGATCCCCGTGTTCGCGCCGCCGTACGGCTCGATCGCGGAGGGGTGGTTGTGGCTCTCGATGCGGAGAGCGTACGCGTGGTCCTCATCGAACTCGACCACGCCGGCGTCGCCGCGGTCGATGACGTACGGCGCCTGGACGGGGAAGATATACTCCCGGAGGAAGACCTTGGAGGACTTGTAGCAGCAGTGCTCGGACCAGGCCTGGCCGAGCGCCTGGAGTTCCACGTCGGTTGGCTTTCGGCCCTCCTTGCGGAAGTACTCTTGGATCGTCCGCATCTCGCCGACGCTGAGCGCCAGACCCATCCCGTCGCTGATCTGCGCGAGCTCCTCGTCCGACGCGTCGGCGAGGAGGACGTCGTGCAGGGGGAACGGGAGGTCCCGCGCGCGGTACCGCTCCGTCACCTCGTCGCCCCAACCAAGGGAAGGACGGAGGATACATTAGACTTCGCGTCGGCCGACGCACGCCCGCGCCTGCGGGACAGCAACTGCCGTGGCCGGGGAGGCTCTTCCGGGGCGAGTTGCCACCGTTTGGTGGTAACGGATTCCCGCGAGGCGGTGTTTCACGGTGTCCCAGCTGCGGATGTACCCGGCCAAGGATGGGGAGCTGGGCGCGTTCGTGCAGGAGTGGAAGGCGGGCGTGCTGCCGCTCCAGTACCGCTTCGAATTCCGGGTCGAGGGCGCCCGGTCCATCCGGGAGACGGGCTAGTTCATCTGGATCATCTCCTACGATGGCCCGGAGGGATTCGAGACCTGCGACGCAGCCTGCTCTGCGTCCCTGGAGAGGAACGCGCTCAGCCCCGATCCGGCGCAGCACCTCGGCCACACGGACACGCGGCTCATTACGTCGGTCCTTCCGTGATTGGAAGCCCATCCGCAGGGCGCCGCCCCATCTTTAAATACGGCGGCGCGTCTTTTCCGCGCACGGACGGAGGGCGAGGTCCCCCGTCCCGAGGGGAGGCGGATGGGAAAGGAAGACCGCGACCAGTGGATTGTGAAGTGTCCCAAGTGCGGCCGGGTCAACGGCTCCTGCCGCCACGTGTCGCGCGAGGACGTCCGGCGGATTGTGCGCCTCCTGAAGGCAGGCGTGGAGGTCTTCCCCGCGGACGAGGACGACGAGCCCGAGACGCCGGAGCCCCATGCTCACGAGCCCACGCACCTGGCTCACGTCATCAAGCCGCGCTTCGGATGGTCCGACCTGGTCCTGGCGCCGGCGACCCGGGAAGCCCTGGAGGACGCGCTCACGGAGCTGCGGCACAAGCACCTCATGTACCAGGGATGGGGCCTCCGCAGGGTCGTGAAGAAGACCAAGGGGCTCTCCCTCCTCTTCGCGGGCCCGCCGGGCACGGGCAAGACCATGGCCGCGGAGGCCCTCGCCCACGAGCTCGAGCGCCCCCTCCATGTGGTCAACTACGCCCAGCTGGAGAACATGTGGGTCGGCGAGACGGAAAAGAACGTGGAGAGGGTCTTCGCGAAGGCCGCGGAGGACGGCGCGGTCCTCTTCTTCGACGAGGCCGACGCCGTGTTCTTCCGGCGCGGTTTCATGACCGCGCCCTGGATGAACCGGGACGTGAACGTGCTCCTGGATCACATCGAGAATTTCCCGGGCGTCGTCATCCTGGCCACGAACCTCGCGAGGATGCTCGATCGCGCGCTCGACCGCCGGATCGACATCGCCGTGGAGTTCCCCATCCCGGGCGCCGTCCAGCGGGCGGAGATCTTCCGCCGGTGCGTCCCGAAGCAGGCGCCCCTGGCCAAGGACGTGGACTTCACGGTCCTCGCGCAGCGTTACGTCCTGAGCGGCGGATCCATCCTGAACGTCGTGCGCCAGGCCATGCGCACCTCCCTCCGGCGCGGCGGGCGTCATCGGATCACCCAGGAGGACTTCCTCCGGGCCGCGGAGCGGGAGTCCAAGAAGGGCACGCTCCTCGCCCAGGACCACCTGGCCCCGAGCCTTCGCCAGGAAGGGATCCGCGGCTACGCCTAGACTCCGGCTACGGTCGCCCGCGGGCGGATCGCCCGCGCGGCTTCGTGGCGGTCCCGGACGGCGGGGCCTCCTCGACCGAGATCGTGTAGTCGTGGATGACCGGGTTCGCGAGCAGCCGGCGGCACATCTCCTCCGCCGCGCTCCGTGCCTCCTCCGGATCGGCCGCGTCCACGTCCACCAGGAAGAGCTTCGCGCTGTGCACCCCGCGGATCCCCTTGAACCCGAGGAGGCCCAGGGCCTTCCGGACGTTTTCGCCCTCGGGGTCCGTGACCCCCCTCTTCAGGTCCACCTCGATTCTCACGCGCGTCATGGTCGGCCCCCAGGCAGGGGATGCCCCCTCCCCTCTTAGCCCTTTTCCGGGGCGCCTCCCCTCCGGGGCGTGGTTGCCCCCGTGAAGAATGGGGACGAAACCATTTTATCGTCCATCCCACGCATGCCCCGCGGAGCCCATCCCCATGATCCCTACGAGCGACGGCCACCAGGGAGAGCAGACCCTCC
>DUJI01000185.1 GCA_013329855.1 Thermoplasmata archaeon
CTCCTAGTCCCCAGGCCGACCATGCTCAAGGTGAAACGGATCTACGAGCCGTCCACGAAGGAGGACGGACACCGCGTCCTCGTGGATCGCGTGTGGCCCCGCGGTTTCACGAAGGAGAAGGCGCGGGTGGACGAGTGGCGAAAGGACCTAGCTCCCAGCGACGCCCTGCGGAAGTGGTTCGGCCACGACCCGGACAAGTGGGACGAGTTCCGGAGGCGGTACCGCGGGGAATTGCAGGAGAACGACCGCTGGAAGGACCTGGTGGCCCTCGCGCAGCGCGCGAAGACGGAGGACGTAACCCTCGTGTTCAGCGCGCGGGACGAAGAACGCAATCAGGCGGTCGCGCTGCGAGAAATGGCCCTGGGGCGCGGAGGCCCCAGGTCGAGAAAAGGGAAAGAAGGGTGAGACCGGCGGCGTTCAGCCGACGGTCGTTCCGACCACCGGGGTGAAGATCCAGGTGCCGCCGACCAGGTGGAGGGACTCGTCCAAGCGGATGTCCACCGTAATCTTCGTCGTCTGCCCTGACGCCACCGTGAACTGGCCCACGATCTTGATCGTCGCGTTGTCCGGCGGCAGGCTGATGTCGATGGATGTCGTGGTCCCGTTCAGGACCCCCGTCACCTTGACCACGCTCAGCCGGATCTGCTGGTAGTGGCCCGGGTTCAGCCGGATGCTGCCCAGCAACTGGGACACGTTCGTGAGGGCGGCGAGGTCCACCGTCTGCTGCGTCGAGGTCAGGTTCCAAGACGCGTTGCCCTGCCCGGACTCGTGGATGTCCACGCCCGAGAAGGTCACGTACACGTGGTCCCATGCGCCAGGCGCGTCCTTCACATAGACCGCCACCTCTCCCTGGTAGAGCAGGAAGTACGCGGCGATTCCACCCACGATCACGACGGCCGCGATCGCGATGGCCCACAGTCGCGCATGCTGCATAGAGATCCCCTCTCCCGTGGCCGCCCGGCCGGATAAAGGCTCTTGGACAGACTTCGAAGCCCCGGGCCGCGGAAGTGTGCATCAATGACGGTCCGCGGCGCGGCCCCTCAGTCGCCGCCCGTGGCGACCCCGAGGCCGATGCAGCAGCGGCACCCGACGCCCTCCCCGCAGAACGGGCAGACGCACACGCAGTCGTCGAGCCGCTGCCCGCAGAGATGGCAGGCAGGCGTCCAGCTCGGGTAGTCGTAGCTGCGCAGGGCACGGTCTCGGGCGCGCGTCGGAACCATGGGTATCCGCCTCGGTTCGCCGGTGGGGATTCATATCCGCGGGTGTCTATAAGTACATTCCGAGCCATTCCGGGTCTGAAATCGTACGAATGAATCATAACTGATAGTCTATGTGGTCAATCGACCGCTTTATTCCGAATGGAATGCTCTAACGTCGCTACGCGACGGGCCACGGGCGGCCTAGAACGCGACCAGGAGGATGCCGGGGAGGAACAGGAGGATGGCCAGGATCCGGAGAGGCGTCGCGTTCTCCCGGAGGAAGGCGAAGGCCACGAGGGACGTGACCACGGGGGCGCAGCCGCCGACCGCGGTCACCAGGGAGGCGTCGCCGAGGGACCGGGCGACCGTGGAGGCGACGATCCCGCCCATCATGAGGAGGAACCCGCCCGCGCCCAGGGCGTACGCCCGGCGCGAGGGGTTCGGCGGCGGGAAGCGCTTCCGCCTCCAGACGTAGTAGGGCACCCCGGCGACGAAGTTGGAGAGGCTGTAGAACAGGAGGAGCTGCCACGGGCCGAAGCCCGGCGCCGTGACGGCCACCTTGGTCAGGATGCCCCAGATCCCCCAGAGGACGAGGATGGCGACGGACAGGGTCACGGCCACGGGCACCTTCCACTCCTCGCCCAGGGGCTCGTAGGAGAGGATGAGGATCACGGCGACCAGGAGGGCCATGCCGGCCGCCTGGGCCAGGGTCGGCGGCTCGTTCAGGAAGGCGATGGCCCCGAGGATCGTGATGATGGGCGAGCCCGCCGTGATCGTCGCGACGACGGAGATGTTGCCGCGGAGGAGGGCCTCGAAATAGAGGATGTAGCCCGTGATGCCGACGGCGGACGTGAGCGCCGCGACCGCATACGTCGACGCGGAGGCCGCCAGGGATTGGCCCGCGGCGAGGAAGACGGCCAGGTAGAGGGCACCGTCCACCAGGGTGACGAAGAGGACCATGGTCACCGCGCCCAGGCGGTCCGTCGCCCGCTTGACGAGGACCTGCCCCACGCCCCAGGACATCATGTCCACGACGGCGAGGACGAGCCACAGCTCGAGCACGCGCCCCGGAACGGGGAGGGCGTAGTGACGCTTCCCTCAGACGCCCCAGCGGAGGCGCTCCCCGAGCTCCGCAGGGAGGCCGGCCTTGTGGATCGCCGCGACGACGGCGCCGATGTCGTAGGAAACGCGGCGCTGGCCCACGCCGCCCGTGGCCGTGTCCAGGAGGGCCCAGGCCGCGCGCGGGTCGCGGTCCCTCGGCTGCCCCACGCTCCCGGGGTTCACAACGATGCCGTAGCGGGAGGAGAAGGCCATGGGCACGTGGGTGTGGCCCAGGACGACGAACTGGGCGCTCGCCATCCGCATGAGGAGCTCGTCCGCGGCCCACGGCATGACGTACTCGTCGTCGTTCCGCGGGCTCCCGTGGTACATGGCCACGGTCCCATGGGGCAGGTGAGCCCGCGAGCGGTCCTCGAGGAACTTGAGGTACCCCACGCTCCCCGGGGTCAGCACGATCCGCGACCAGCGGATCGCCTGGGCCGCCACCTCGTTGAACCAGGACGTGTCGCCCGTGAGCGCCGCCCGATCGTGGTTGCCCCGGATCGCCCTCACCTTCCGCTCCTTGAGGACCTGGATGACCTCGTTGGGCCAGGGATTGTAGCCGACGAGGTCCCCCGCGACCCAGATCTGGTCCGCACCCGCCACGTCCACGTCGTGGAGGACGGCCTCCAGGGCGGGGAGGTTCCCGTGGATGTCGGCCAGCAGGGCGAGGCGCATGACGCCCTGCGAATGCGCGGGGGGCTATTTCAGGGAGACCACGGGGCGCGGATCCGCGCATCCGGGAGTTACCCTTAAGTGAGGGTAACTTCTCCGGGATGTCATGGAGATCGGCTGTGGCTTCCGCATCCGGGAGATCAAGGGCCACGCGTACGTCTACTTCTGGCACTACGAGG
>DUJI01000111.1 GCA_013329855.1 Thermoplasmata archaeon
GCTGAAGAACGAGTTGATCGCGAGCACGGTCGCGCGGTCCTTGGAGCCCACGCGGCGGTTGAGGATCGTCGTGATCAGCGGCGACTCGATCCCCCAGAAGACATAGTCCGGGATCTGGGTCAGGACGCCGAGGACGAGCGCGAGGCCCGGCGCGAAGAACCCCTGGGCGACCAGGTAGATGAGAGCGAAGGGCGGGAAGATGAGGAAGGAGACCAGGATGAGGCCCCCGGATTCGCCGAACCGCCTCAGGATGGCGTCGACCGTCCGGCCCGAGATCGCGGCGATCACGAAGAAGCCCGCGTAGATCGCGCCCATGAGGATGAAGTCGCCCTGGACGATCTGGTCCATGAACTTGGGGCGGAAGAAGCCCATCATGTACGTGACGAACCCCACGAGGACCTGGAAGATGATGATCAGGACGATCTGACGGTTCTTGGCCGTGGTTCGGAGGCCGCTCCGGACCTGGGCGAAGAGGTTGGGTTCCGGCTCGCGGGGCACCGTGGGCTCCTGGAAGGTCAGGCCGAGCACTACGGCTCCGAGTCCCGGCAGCGCGTACAGAAGGAGCGGGAGGTCGAGCCGGCCCGTCGTGCCCACGAGGATGCCGCCGCACACGGACGCGATCGCGGTGCCCGTGAACGAGTACATCGCGGCGCGGCTGCTCAGGTAGGGATACCGCGCCTCCGCGTGGACCTCGGCGAGCGTGTCGTACAGGTAGGCCGACCCCGCGCCCCACATGAACCCGGCGCCGAACGCCCACACCCCGTTGGCCAGGGAGAAGAGGACGAAGTTGTCCGCGAGGCCGAAGAGGACGATGCCCGCCATCCAGACGCCCACCCCGATGACCATGGCGCGCTTCCGCCCGTACCGGTCCGCGAAGGCCCCCGCGGGCATCGCGACGAGCAGGCTCACGATCCAGAACACCATGTCCACGAGCGTGCCCAGGAAGTAGTCGTTGTTCAGGCGGTTGAAGAGCCAGAGGCTCCAGAACGGGCTCCAAAGCTGGAACGCGACGAGGACCTGGAACGCATAGTACCGCCGCACGCGGTTCTGCAGGCTGCCCGTCGGTTCCACGCGCGCGGCAACGAAGGTCCCGAGATAACCCTTCCGCACTTGGTCTTCGGAAGCGTCTCGCTCAGGTGACGAGCCAGCCGCGAGCGTCGGCCAGAAGGATGGCGAGCGAGACAATCGTGGACTCGAACTCGCCGCGCCGCGCGCGGTCGAGCGCCTGGGTCGGGGAGAGGGTCACGAGGGACTCCACCTCCTCCGGATCGGGAACCCGGCCCGTGGGCTTGCAGTCCTTCGCGACGAAGAGGTGGAGGGTTCCTTCGAGGTAGCCCGTCAGGCTGTTCCCCGAGTAGAGGTGCATGAGTTCCCCCGCCTCGAGCCCCGTCTCCTCGAGAAGCTCGCGGCGCGCGCAGGCCTCGGGGCTCTCACCGTCCTCCGCGGTCCCTCCCGGGAGCGCGACGGCGATGCGGCCCAGTCCGTGACGGTACTCGTGGGTGAGGACCACCCTGCCCTCCGTGGTCAGGGGGAGGACGGCCGCGGAGTCGCCGAAGTGCAGGCGGACCCAGCTCTTCCGTGCGCCGCTCGCGAGCTCGACCTGCTCCTCCGTAATCGGGGGCCAGATGTCCCGGATGCTGCGCGAGTCCAGGATCTTCGGCGGCGGCATGGGTGCGTCCCGTCTCCTCGGAGGCCGCGCAAGTACTTAGCCGCACCGGTGGCGGAGTCGCGGGCTCGACGTCGCGGTCGACTCGTGTCCGTGGGTTTATGTTCGGCCCTTGCAAACGCTTAATAGGGTCTGGTTGACTTCGCAAGGCCGATGCCCTTCAAATTCTGGAAACGGGAGAAGCCCGGGAAGGAGAAGGGAGGCGCCGAGGAGAAGACGGCGCCTGAGAAGGAGGCCGCTCCGCCGAAGGTCGACGTGGCGGCTCCGGACTCCGCGGGCTCGGCCGCGGCCGTTGCGCCCACGGCTCAGGCACCCGCTCCTGCGGAGAAACCGCCGGAGGCCGCGCCCACGGACCTGGACGCCGCGGTGGCCGAGCTGCATGCGGGACTCGTCGACCTCGGGCTCACCATCCCGGGCACCAAGGTCGTGTTCGAGAAGAAGGTCGCCGCGTACCCGGAGGGCACGGGGGCGTTCCTGGCCACGTACCGCGCGATGCCGTACCGCGCGGGGACCCGCGTCCTCGCCGGCTGGCTCGGGTTCCGTGCCCCGGCCGACTTCGATCCGGAGAAGCTCTTGACGGACGTCAACCTCCGCCTGAGCTCGTTCAAGCTCTCCCTCCAGATGACGGACCTCACGTGGCTCGACCAGGAGCTGAGCCTGCGGAAGGGCCGGCTCCGGATGGGGGACGTGGAGAGGGTCGTCCGTTTCAAGGACGCCCGGGATTTTATCCGGGGCGTGAACGACCTGATCGCCCCGCGGAAGCTCGCCTTCCTCGAGCTGGAGACCTGGTCCTCTGACTTCGCGTTCCTGCTCGTGCGGGATCCCCACTGGGACAAGCTCGCCGCGACCAAGCTCGTCGTCGTCAAGGCGCCGCAGACCGCGGTGGGCGGGGAATGCGGGGAGTGCGGCGCGGCCGTCGGGGAGAACTGGCACGACTGCCTGTCCTGCGGCGCCGTGTTCGGGACGGACTGACCGCGTCACTTGGGCGGCTCGTCCTTCTTCGACGGTTGACCGGGCTTGGAGCGCAGGACGGGCGTGGGATCGTACATCTTCTCGGGCCACTCGCGCCGGTGGACGAGCATCCCGCAGTGGGGGCAGTTCTTCTCGTCCAGGTGCTCCTCGTTGCGGGTGAACAGGACCTTGCCGTCGCAGTAGGGGCAGTGGAGGGTCCTCGGCTTCCGCATGATCCGTTTCGCGAAGACGGACATCTGCCCTTCCCGCAGGTCCGGAGTCATCGGGGTCGTAGGAGCGACCGGCGGGATATGAAGGTTGTGTCGCGTCAGATTCCGCGGCCTCCCCGGAGGGCGCTCGCGCAAAGGTCAAATGGGGCTTGCGCATGCCACCGACGACGAGCATGCCCGACCTGCGTCTCCGCGGCTATCACGAGGTCAGCGGCGCCCTGTTCCGCGTGGAATCCGGCTGGGAGGTCCCCGCGAGCTACGGCGCGCTGGATCGCGAGGTGGACGCCGTGCGGCGGGCCGCCGGCATGGTCGACATGAGCGATCGGGCCAAGGTGCGCGTTCACGGAGCCGATCGGGTGAGCTTCTTGGACGGCCTCGTCTCCGCGGACATCAAGGTCCTCCGTCCCGGGAACTCCGCCTACGCACTCGTCCTAGACGAGGCGAGCCGCGTCCTCGGCGACCTCCGGGTCACCGCGGTGGAGGACGCCTTCGTGCTCGACATCGAGGCGGCACAGAAGGACGGGATGCTCGCGTATCTTCAGAGGCAGGTCGTCAGCGACGACGTCACGCTGGAGGATCTGGGCTTCTGCGGGCACCTCGAGGTGCACGGCCCCCTGGCCCCGCGAGTCGTCAGCGCGGTGCTCGGTGTGGACGTGCAGGGTCTGTCCGCGGACGAGCAGACGGCGTTCCCCCTGGACCGCCATCACACGGGATACGCGTCCCGGGTAAGCACGCTGGGGGAGAGCGGCTACGTCCTCTGGGCCGTCGGAGACAGCCTCGAGATCGTGTGGGCCGCCCTCTTCCGGAGCGGCGCCGTCCCCGTCGGACGGGACGCCCTCGAGGTCCTGCGGATCGAATCGGGCCGCCCGCGCTTCGGGGTCGACATGTCCCAGGACACCCTCGCGATCGAGGTGGCGCCCGAGGGCGCGATCAGCCTGACCAAGGGATGCTACCGGGGTCAGGAGGTCGTCGCTCGCGGCGTGAGCATCGGGCAGATGAACCGACGCCTGGTCGGCCTGCGGATCGACGGGGACGTCCCGCCATCCCATGGCGATCGGGTCTCCGTCGAGGGCGAAGCGATCGGCCGGGTGACAAGCGGTTGCTGGTCGCCGACCACCGGATGGGTCGTCGCCCTCGCCCTCCTCCGCGTGGACCAGATTGTGCCGGGCACCCAGATGTTCGTCGACCACGACGGATGGGACCTGCGCGTCGCTCTGCACCCGCTCCCCTTCGTCCTGGGCCGCCCATGATCGCGCCGCGAGACTCAAATAGGCCCGAAGGCTAGGGACGTTGCATGTGCCGCATGATGGGCGTCGTGAGCCGCGGCCCCGTGTACTACGACCTCTTCGAGGAGTTCGCGGATCTCTCCACGAAGGGGATGTGCCCCGTGGGAGCCCCGGACGAGCGCGGGCACAAGGACGGCTGGGGTCTCCTCTGCTTCCAGAACGGCATCCTGAAGATCCAGATGAAGGATGTCGGAGCGGCTGCGGACGCGTCCAAGTACTACGGCACCGCGTGGAAGATCGCCAAGCTGAACATCGAGCGGACCGCGGGGCAGAACCTGATCGTCCTGGGCCACCTGCGTCGGGCCTCGGACCCGAAAACGGTGGGCCAGCGGTGGTCTCACCCGTTCGTGGAGGACAAGGACGGGGTGACGTGGGCCTTTCAGCACAACGGTTCGCTGAACAAGGAGTCCCAGGATGAGGACGTCATCGACTCCCAGATTCTGTTCCACCTGGTCCTCGCTGGGCTCGAGGGCCGCGACCACGCGGCCGTCGCGAAGGCCACGAAGGTCGCCCGGCAGCGCGCGATCGACGAATACGGCGGCTTCACGGGCCTCAACTTCATGATGACGGACGGCACCGCGTTGCACACGTACCGCGACTTCCAGACCAACGGCGCGTACTACACGCTCTACCAGGACCACTTCGGCGAGATGGTCATCACGACGTCGGAACCCATTCTCGCCATGAAGGCGGATCCCATGCCGCGGGGTGTCCTCCACACCGTGACGCCGGACCTGGAAGTCCAGAAGACCGAGGTTGCGTGACTCCCGCCCCGAGTCGAGGCCATCGCGCGCCCCTCGGGCCCCGGTCCGGGCCCCATGCGGGCGGTCGGGGATCCCTCGAGACGGACCGCGAGCGCCGGCCATTCCCTCCCGCGGAGCCGCCGGAACTCCGCGGCCTTGTCACGGGGATCGTTCCCGTGCACAACGAGGCGTCCGTATTGGAGTCCGTCCTCGACGCGATCGAATCCCAGGACCGGCCCGTGGACGAGCTCGTCGTCGTCCTCGATCGATGCACGGACCGTTCCGAGACCATCGCGAGGTCGCGCCAGTGCATCACCCAGCTCGTCGACTACGGCAACACGGCGTCCTCGGTCATGGCGGGTGTGCGGCGGTCCCGCCACGATCTCTTGGTCCTCTTCGACGGGAACACGCTCGTGCCCGCTCGATACGTGGGCGAACTCCTCCGCGTCCTCGGCGACCGCACGGCCGATGTGGTGGAATGGCACGGGGGGATGATGGCCTTGAGAAAGACGGCCCTGGAGCGCTTCGGCGGTTTCTCGAGCCGGTATCTCTGGACCCTGGAGTACTTCCTGCGCGTCCGCGAACTCGGCGGCACCGTGGTCCGTCTGAATGGGGACCATGTCCGCCTCAAGCCGTCCCCCCTCGCGCGCAGCCTGCGATACGGGCTGGACTACGCGGACCTCGCGGAGAGGTACGGTCTGCCACCCTACTTCCGCGTGGGCACGAAGAGCGGGTGGGCCCCCGACCTCGCGGCCCTCGCAGGCGCCGTGGTCGGGCATGCGCGCCACGGTCGGCTCCTCGCCTCGATGGCTTCCCTGTCCGCCTACTACCGCGGCGGCCCGCCCGATCGGCGGAGCCAGACCACGTTGTGGTCCCCCAGGTAGCGGAGGATCGGCCAGCCGCCGACGTGGGCGTCGAGTCGTCCCAGGGCCGTAATCAGGGTGGGCCATCGGAGCAGCGGCCGGTTCGCATAGGGTGGCGGAAGGACCACCGGAAGCCCGCGGAGGTTGATGACCTGGAAGCCCGGAGCGAATCCGCGGGCGAGTTCCGAGGCCGTCCTGCAGTACACGTTGGTCCGCACGGATCCCACCTTGTGGGGGGTGCTCGCCTCCAGACGCCGTCCGGACAGGGACGGATGGATCGAGGCCAGGGACAGGACCCACTCCGCGCCGCTGAGCCGGTTCATGGCGGACGCGAGGAAGACCCCGCCCGGGCGAAGCAGTCGGGACAAGCCGTCCCGCACCCCGTCCAGACCCTTCTCGTACGAGAGCGCGAAGCTGGAGTATCCTCCGTCGAAGCTGGCGTCGTCCTCGTCGCCCAGGGCGGTGTCGAGATCTCGCGCATACCCCGCGACGAAGCGGACCGTGCCCCGGAGGGGCGCCGCGGCGGCCTTGGCCCTCGCGATTCGGATCATCTCGCTGGACGGGTCCATGCCCACGACGTCGCATCCGAGCACGGCGAGCGCGATGGCCTCGTCCCCCGTGCCGCACCCCACTTCGAGGAGGCGTTGGCCGGGCCTGAACGTGGCCCGCTCGAAGGCCATCATGGCCCTCCGCATGTGGGCGTTGATCCGGTTCTCGGAGAGCAGGGAATCGTAGCCGGGCGCATACCGGTCGTAGGCCGCGGCCGAGTCGACGACTCGGGACGGGTTGCCGGGCATCATCCGTTCACTCCGACGTCCGACGGAAGACCTGGAGGTAGATGGCCCCCAGGGCCCGCAGGCCGCGCCGGGATCCGATCCGGTCCTCGAGACGGACCAGGGGCTCCACCGCCGGGCGGAACCGTCGGGCCAGGTCCACGAAGTTCCAGGGGGGCGTGATGATCTGCAGCCCGCGGAGATCCCGCACCTCGAAGCCCTTCCCCAGGGTCCGCCGGAACTCCTCGGGCGTGAGGAACCGGGTGGGCACGACGTAGCGACGGCCCAGTCCCTCCCGCGAGATGGGGATCGGGACCGGCCGGCCCAGCTTCCGGAACGCCTTCCTCGGCCGGAGGGCGACCGGATACACGGCGAGCTCGAACAGGCAAAGCCGGTTGGCGGCCGTGAGCACGGCGTACCCACCCGCCCGGATGCCGCGGGCGAGGCCCCGCCCTACCCGCGCGAGGTCCGGCTCCAAGTTCAGGACGGCGCCGTTGGAGTAGGCTCCGTCGAAGGGTCCCTCGAGCTCCGCCGCATCCGCGGCGGACAGGGCCCGAACCCGGACGCGGCTCCCGAGTCCCTCCCGATCGGCTCGGGCGGCGGTCACGCGGGTCATCTCCGGGGAGACATCGGTCGCCGTCACGTGCACCCCGTGACGCGCCAGGGCGAGCGCGTCCCGTCCCGTGCCGCATCCCAGTTCCAGGATGCGGTCGCCCGGGCGGAACACCTCCAGGGCCGCGCGCAGGGTCGCCGCGCGCACCCGTTCGCTGATTTCGTTCCGGCCCTCCACGAGGTCGTACGTGCTCGCCATGGCGTCGTACCCCCGCGCGACGTGACCGTAGTAGGCGGCGGCCGGCTCGAATCGAGGCAGCAGGTTCAACCCCTCCTCATGGGAGCACCTCGAAGACGAGCACCCGCGGCGCGCCCAAGGCGTACTCCGGGCCCGTCGCGTCGTACAGGAGCGCGAGATGGTTGCCGTCCGTCCCGTTGGCCTGCTCGGGGAACAGGGAGCGCAGTCGGTAGTAGGGGACCGTCACCATGACCACGTAGGCGGCGTTCTGGATAAGGAATTGGACCGCCTGCGTCGCGTTGTCCGGGATCAGGTAGGAGCCGATGATCCTCGACGCGGGGAAGCCAGCGTAGTAGGCCGCGATGGGCGATTCGGAGACGAGGAGCTTCCCCGCGGGCAGGGACCGCGAGCTGAGGAACACGCCCGCGCGCTGCATCCCCTGGAGGAGGGTGCCCGGCGGAGGGATCGGATTGAGGACCACGCCGACCAGGGCGAGGGAGACGAGCAATGCGGCCGCCCCGGGAACCCACTCGACCCTGCGACCCGCCCATCGCGCTCTCCCACGGATCCAGCGGCGCATCGCCTCCAGAGCCTCGGCGGCGTAGAGCGCCACGATGGGCGTGGTCAGCTGGATGTACCGGGGACCCGGATTCCCCCAATTCGCGGCCGTATAGACGACCTCGGCCGCGTAGAAGAAGAACAGGATGGGCGTGAAGGGCGACCGGGTTTCCCGTCTCAGGCCCCAGGCCATCGCGAGGACGGCGAACGGCGCGTAGTAGAAGTAGAAGCCGAAGAACGCGGCGATTCGGTCCCCGACGGGGGGAAGGGCGCCGATGGCCGCCTTGTACCGGAGGTCCACGGAGGTCTGGCCCACGATGATGGCGGGAAGGAAGCCGTACTGGCTGGTCCAGACCCACAGGGCGACCGCGAAGGCGAGCGCGGGAGCGGCGACCAGCGCGAGGTCCCGGGCCCGGGTCTGCCGGGACGCCGCCTTCCACCCGAGGTACAGGAGGAGGAACCCCCAGACCTCGTAGCGCAGGGTCGCCGCCACGAGGAACGCCACGGACGCGAGGACCCACGAGCGGCGGCGTCCGAGCCACGGGCGCTCCATGAGGAGGACGCCCAGGAAGGTCGCGAAGAGGGCGAGCGCCTCGGGCGTCGCGTAGCTCGTGATAACGATGTCCGTCGGACTGAGGGCGAACAGGGCGACGGCCAGCACGGCGACTCCGCGGCCTCGGGGACGGGCCATTCCGAACACGATCGCCGCCGTCCCCAGGGAGAACAGGATGTTCACGCCCTTGAGGAAGGGCATGATGTGGCTGCCCAGGGCCAGCACGAACCCCGCGACCAGGAAGTCGTACCCCGGCAGCCAGTTGCCGCGGGTCATCCCGGAGAACGGGTCCGTGTAGCGCCCCGTCTGCGCCAGGACGCTGCCGATCCACCAGTTCTGGTACCCGTCCTCGAAGGGGTCGAGAAACCGGTCCCACAGGAGGCGGGTGACGACCACGACGACGACCACG
>DUJI01000223.1 GCA_013329855.1 Thermoplasmata archaeon
GTCGGCCGCGGCGACGAGGTCGGAAGCTTGGAGCGCGGGAAACTCGCGGACCTCGTGGTCCTCGACGCGCCGACGTACCACCACCTGGGGTACCGCCTCGGCGGCGACCTAGCCGAGGCCGTCGTCAAGCGGGGACGGATCCGCAAGGGCCGCGGATTGACAAAGTGATTTTCTAGATGGGCTTCCTACCGCACCCCGCAGGGATGGGGTGTACGAGAACCTGCTCGCCATCGGAATCATGGCCCTCGTGTACGGGCTCGTCGTCACGGAGCGCGTGCACCGGACGACGGCCGCCCTCTTGGGGATCGTCCTCGTCCTGGGCACGGGCGTCCTCACGATCCCCGAGGCCGTGACCTACGTCGACTGGCAGGCCCTCGGCCTCATCTTCGGCATGTTCATCCTGGTTTCCGCGCTCGTGCAGTCGGGATTCTTCCGGTGGGTCGGCCTCCACGCCCTCCGGGCCGCGCGGTTCCGTCCCGTCCGGGTGTTCGTCCTCTTCTGCGGCCTCGCCGCCATCCTGGCCGCGTTCATGGACAGCATCACGGTCATGATCTTCATGGGATCCCTCGGGCTCGAGGTGTCGCGGCTCCTCGGACTCCGTCCCACGCCGTTCATCATAGGGATGATCACGTCCGCGAACATCGGTGGCGCCGCGACCATGGTGGGCGATCCGCCCAACGTGATCCTCGGGACGGCCCTGAACTTCGGGTTCGTGGACTTCCTCGTGAACGTGGGCCCCGTCGCCCTCGCGGCCATCGCGACGAACGTGGGCTTCTTCTACCTGGTCCACCGGCGCACGGGCCTCGTGAGCTCCACGAAGACCGGGAGCGCGGTCGCCGCGGCGGACGGCGGACTGGATCCGGCCTCCGCGATCCGCGACTTCCGTCTCCTGCGCGTGTCCCTCGTCATCTTCGCCTTCACGGTCACCCTGCTCGTGCTCCATCAGGTCCTCGACCTGCTCGTCGCCTTCGTGGCCCTCCTCGGGGCCGCCCTGGTCCTCATGTTCGGCGGCAAGGACATGCCCGAGCTCGTCACGAAGATCGACTGGCACACCCTCCTGTTCCTCGGCGGGCTCTTCGTGATCGTCGGGGGCTTGGAGAAGACGGGGGTGTTGCACGACGTGGCCCTGGCGCTCGGCGCCGCGTCCGGGGGAAGCGTCCCCCTCCTGCTCACCCTGCTCCTGTGGAGCGCGGCCCTCCTCAGCATGGTCCTCGACAACATCCCGTTCGCGGCCGCCATGGTCCCCGTGCTCCGCGACCTGTCCGCCACGACGGGGTACGCCCTCGGCCCCCTCGCGTGGTCCCTGGCCCTGGGCACGGACATCGGCGGCAACGCGACCCCCATCGGGGCGTCGGGCAACATCGTGGGGCTCGCGGTGGCCGAGAAGGGCGGCGTCCACGTCACGTGGCGGGAGTACGTACGGGACGCCCTCCCGGCGACCCGCCTGGTCGTCGGAGTGTGCAATCTCCTCCTGCTGCTGCGGTTCGCCTGAGCGCATGAGGGCTCAGGAGACCCTCGCGTTCTCGAGGCGCGAGCCCGCGCGGACGGTCACGTCGTCCCCGATGATGCTCCCGGAGATGTGGGCCCCCTCCTCGATTACGCAGTTCTGGGAGACCACGCTGTCCACGATCTCCGCGCCCGATTCCACCACGCTGCCCTCGAGGACGATGCTCTTCCGGACGACGGCCCGGCCCTCGAGCCGGGTGGCCTCGTAGAGACAGGCATTGTCCGCGACGCTCCCGCGGCGCAGGATGGCGGAGGGACCCACGTAGCAGGGGCCCATCAGCGTGACGCCCTCCTCGAGCTGGACGCTGGAGTCCAGGATCACGGGTCCTTCGCTCGTGATACCCGCACGGTGCAGGGGTCTGCCCTCGCGGCGGACGACCTCCATGGACGCCTTCCAGAGGTCGTGGGGCCGCCCGATGTCCATCCACACCCCCTCGAGCTTCTGTCCGTACATCACGAGCCCCTTGGACAGGAGCTTGGGGAAGAGGTCCTTGGAGAAGTCGAACTTCTCGTCCGGCGGGATGAAGTCGAGGATGTCGGGCTCGCAGACGTAGATGCCCGCATTGGCCAGCCGGGAGAACGCCTCCTCCTTGGAGGGCTTCTCCTTGAACTTCTGGATGCGCCCCCGCGCGTCGATCCCCACGATGCCGAACTGGCTCGGGTCCTCCACCTCGGTCAGGGCGATGGTCACGACGCCCCCCTTCCGCTTGTGGAAGTCGTACAGGGCGCGGAAGTCCACGTCGGCTAGGATGTCGCCCATGGCCACGACGAACGTGTCGTCGATGAAGTTGGCCACGCGCCGCACGGCGCCCGCGGTGCCGGCCGGATTGGCCTCGAAGCTGTACAGGATGGACGCGTTGTAGCCCACGCCGTCCCCGATGCTCTTGATCAACGTGTCGCTCAGGTACGCGGTCGTCGTGATGATCTCCTGGAAGCCGGAGGACACGAGGGAGCGGATCACGTAGTCGATGCACGGCCTCCCCGCGACGGGCATGAGCGGCTTGGGCCGCTTGTACGTCAAGGGCTTGAGGCGCGTGCCCTCCCCGCCGGCCAAGACGACCGCCTTCATGCTCAGATCTCCACGCGGCCCTTCTGCAACAGGGCCTTCACAGCTTGGTCCGCGGCTTCCTCCAGCTTCTTCTCATCGTACAAGGCGCGCCGCACGGACCGGTTCTGATTCCGGAGCAGATCGCGCGCCTCGCGCTGCTCCGCGCGATGAGCGCCGCGGATGAAGAGGACCCTGTCGCGCATCTCGACCACCTTGGCGTGGACCTCGTCCGCCTTCGCCCGGGCCTCGAGGTACGCCTCGTGCTTCCCGTTGCCTTCGACGATGAGCGCGGAGATGGCCTGGACGAGCTCCACGGTCTCCCCGTGGACGGCTTGGGCCTGGGCGCTGAGCTCGGACGCGATCTTGTGTTCCGCGTCCGCCTTGGCGAAGAGGTCCGTGATCGTCCCGTCCAGGTCCTTGACCTCCTCGGTGACCTTGTCCTGCTCGTCCTTGAGGACCTGGAGCTCCTGGACCCGCTTCATGTGCTCCTTGATCTGGTCGATGAGCTCGTTCTCCGCGGCCAGGGTGAGGGAGGCGGTCTGCTGCTTGAGCTCCATGGCCTGCGTCTGCCGCTTTAGGGTCCGCAGCTCCTCCGAGGCGGAGGCACCGCGCTTGGAACGCAACTTGCGCTTGAGCTCGATGAGGGCCTTCGCCTTCCCCTGAAACTCGTCGCGCTTGGCCCGATGCGCTCGCGCCCCCGCCGCCAGGGCGCCCCGACGGTCCTTGATCTCCCGCAGCTTCGCGGAGAGCTCGCGCTTCTTCTCGTGGACCATATCCCGTTCCTGGCGGGCCAGCTGGGCCTCCTGGTTCAGGGCGTCGCGCTTCTCGAGCAGGGACTCCAGCTTGATCTCGGCCTGCTGCAACTCAGAGAGGGTCTTCTTACGAACCATGGCGCCCCCCATGGAAGCGAAGGAGCGCTATTTGAGGTAGGCCCATTAACCTTTCGCCCGGGTAATGGCTTCCGCGACCTGCTCGATGTCCTCGGGCCGCAGCTCCTCCACCCTCCGCCCGCGGAAGGGGAGGCGGGAAAGGGCGGCCTCGAGGGCCGCCGGCGACTCCGCGAAGGAGGACCAGGCGAGGCGTAGCCCGTTCTCCACGGTCTTGCGGCGGTGCTCGAAGAGCGCCGCGACCACGGCGTCGAAGCGGTCCGGGTCGGCCATGGGGAAGGGACTCGGCCGCGGCTCCAGGTGCACGAGGGCCGAGTTCACCC
>DUJI01000180.1 GCA_013329855.1 Thermoplasmata archaeon
TGCGGTAGCACGTGCCGACCAGGCTGTTCGGGTCCTTCGAGGCGATCTTGCCCATGTGCTCCAGGAACTCCCGCGAGCTGTACGGCCGCGGCTCCAGGCTGTCCGCGAGGGCGGCGATCTCGTCGTCGCACTCCCGGAAGAGGTCCTCGTCGGCCAGGGTGTCGTACACGCGGTCGAGGAAGTGCTCGCGGAGCATCATGTCGTCCGTCTCGGGATCCGTCGCCCAGTGGCGGTGTCCGTGGGCCTCGTAGAAGTCGTGGTAGGCGATGGCCCCCGTGGTCACGACGACGTCTACGAGGCCGTACTCGACCAGGTCCCGCATGACCTTCCGCAGGCCGCCGGGGGTCAGGGCGCCCGCGCCGCCGAAGAAGAGGGTGCACTGGGGGTCCGTCATCGCGTTCTCGAGGACGGACGCGCACGTCCCCAGGGTGCGTGCCTGGAACGAGATGCGCTTGTATCCGTCGACGAGGTCCGCCACGCTCTGCGTCTTCGTCAGGTCGAGATGCTCGATCGGGACCGAGGTCAGCTCCGCCTTGGTGGGTTTCTTCCCGGCCATCGCCACCGCCGGGCCGCTGTATGTGCGCCCACGGGAAAAACTTGCGGTCCGCTCAGTCCTTCTGCTTCTTCGGCCGCGAGCAGACGGCGTACTCGTCGCCGTCCCAGAACACGTCCAGGTCGGGGTGCTGGCGCTGGAGCTCCTGGATCCGTTGCATGACGTCCTTCAGGGTGATCGACTCGTCGTTGGGGTCGATTCGAAGGATGATGTGTTTCTCTTCGCCGCCCACAGCCCCGCCCGTCCCGTATTTTTTATTGTGGTCGTGAAATTCTTCTGTGCGTATAAGTACGTTTCCAACCGACGGTGCGACGCACGGCCCCCCGTCTCGCTCCGCGGGGGACTAGAGCCTGGGCTGATACTGACGTTGATACGGTTATATACCCATCCGTCGCGTTCTATGCCCAGAACCCGCCGCTCGATCAGCGGCGCGGGTCAGCCTCCCGAGGTACGAGCCCGTTGGAGACGAAGCCGGATGCCGGTGGGACCACGACGGTCACGTGTCGCGTCTGCGGCGGCGAGGTAAACGCCCGTGGCGAGTGTGTCGTCTGCGGGACGAAGCAGGGCGAACCGCGCAGCCCGGAGACGAACGGCAACCTGACCTCGTGGCTCAAGGGCGAATCCGGGGACAACGGTCTGAGCACCTGGATCGGCGCACCCGTGGGCGCGCCGCCGGATGCCCGGGAGGATGCGTTGCGGAAGTGGCTGGCGGGCGAGGACAACGCCTTCCAGGATTGGATCGGCACGCCCTCGGAAACGGGGGGTGCGAAGCCCCCTGCGAAGGCGGCCCGATCCGGCCAACCCCTTGCGGATGACAAGCTCCGCGAGCTGCGGTCCAAGGCGCTGGAGGCGGACGGCCTCCGCGCGGAGCTGGAGACCATGCGGGCGACCCTGACGCGGGAGCTCGCGAACTTCCGCTCGGGCCGGTTCGACCCCATCCAGTACATCGAGGAGGTGGCCGCGCTCTCCAAGGAGCTGCAGACGGAGATCGCGCGCCGGAAGGAGCTCGAGCAGGAGATCGAGCACATCAAGAAGGGTTCCATCGCGGTCATCAAGTACGTCAAGGGGCAGCAGCTCAAGGCAGGACCCGCCGTCGACCTCAAGAAGCGGGCGGACCAGGAGACCCAGGCCCGCCGGGCGATCGAGGCGGAGCTCGCCGAGCTGAAGGCCGTGAACGAGGCCTTGAAGGACAAGATTGCGGTGGGCCTCGCGAAGATGAAGCCGTCCGAGCGGGAGCTCAAGAAACGGGACCTCGCCCTGACGGAGCGCGAGGCCGCCCTGGCCGCCAAGGCGGCCATGGGAGCGCCCCGCGCCGCCTCCCCGGAGGCCCTCGGGATCACCGTGGTCGACGAGGAGCTGAAGCGCCGGCTCGAGGAGGAACTCCGGGAGAAGGAGCAGGAGTACCTCGAGCAGGAGGAGGAGCTCAAGAAGCGGATCATCTCCCTCGAGGAGGAAGTGAACAAGCACAAGATCGAGGAGCAGGTCCGCGCCCAGGAGAAGGCGCTCGAGAACAAGCCCAAGCGGGAGCTCGAGGACATCCTGCACCGCAAGGAGCAGGAGCTCCTCGGGAAGGAGAAGAGCATGCTCCTCCGCGAGCAGGAGATCCAGCGTCTCCAGGAGGAGATCGGCCTTAAGGAGGACGAGCTGAAGAAGCTCAAGGAACCCCTCGCGTTCAAGGAGGAAGAACTCCTCCGCCGCGAGGAAGACCTGATGTACCGCGAGAAGCGCCTGGAGGCGGAGCTCCGCAAGGCGGAACAGGCCAAGGCGCAGGGCGGTTCCACGGAGGAACTGGATCTGAAGGGTCGTCTCGAGGAACTCAAGGGAGAGATTGCCCAGAAGGAGGAGGAAGTCCGCACCAAGGAGAAGTACCTCGCGCAGAAGATGGAAGAGCTACGCCTGCGCGAGCAGGGCATGATCGAGGAGGATATCGAGGCCCGCGCCGAGGAACGCCAGGTCGAGGTGAAGCAGCAGAAGGTGAAGACGGGGATCCCCCGCTTGGACGACCTGCTGTTCGGCGGCATCCCGTTCAGCTCCAACGTCTCCGTGTACGGCCCGGCCTACGTCGGGAAGGAGGTCGTGGTCAACGTCTTCATGGCCGAGGGCCTGAAGAAGGGGCTCCCGGTCCTCTGGGTCCTCACGGACAAGGGGCCCGCGGACATCCGCGAGGAGATGGCCTTCGTCCTGCCGGACTACGAGGAGCGGGAGAAGCTCGGCCTCGTGCGCTACATCGACGCGTATTCCAAGTCCATGGGCGCGGACGCCAACGACCCGAACACGACGTACATCGACGACCCGACGGACCACGGTGCGATCCTGAAGGCCACGGACGCGATCGCCGCGGAATGGAAGAAGAAGTACCAGAGCTACCGGCTCGCCTTCCGCAGCGTGTCCACGCTGATCGCCTACCTGGATCCGACGACCACGTTCAAGTTCCTCCAGCCGTTCGTCGGCCGCCGCAAGCGCGACAAGGCCGTCGCCTTCTACGTGATCGAGAAGGGGATGCACGAGGAGCAGGAGATCCAGATGCTGGGCTCCCTCATGGACGGCTCCGTGGAGTTCAAGGTAGAGCAGTTGAAGTCGTTCCTCAGCATCAAGGGCATCTGCGACGTGCAGAGCCGGAGCTGGATCCGCTACACGTACACGAAGAGCAGCGTGTCCATCGGCTCGTTCAGCCTGGACCACATCAAGTGATCAGGCGATCTCCGGGGAGCGCCCCTTCTTCAGCGGCGTGGGCTGTCCGGGAACCTGGACCTGCGGGATGGGGATCGGCGGCGGCAGACGCAGCTCCCGCGCGAGGATGACCGTCTCGGGGATGCAGTTCGTCATGATCACGGTGTGGATCTCGTTGGCGACTTCCTGGGGCATCTGTCCACCCGAGGAGAAGCCCTTCACGAGCGCCTTCGCGTCTCCCTCCCAGGCGATCTGCCCCTCGATCTGGATGAGACCGATGACGGCCTCCGCGGCGCGGTAGCTCGCGCTGAATCGGAAGTCGAGCTGGGCGCTGTTTGCGCCGGTCTCCGAAATCAGGGTCACGGTACTGTTGTGGTCGACGCGGATGTTCGCCCATCCCGCTCCGACCTTGGTCAGGCGGCGCGCGTCGAGGTTCGTGAAGTCGAAGGAGCGCACGGTCATGGTCGTCGGCCGTGCCATGCAGCGCCCTCGATATGAA
>DUJI01000017.1 GCA_013329855.1 Thermoplasmata archaeon
CTTGATCTGCTCCTCGATGGTCCGGGCGATCTTGATCGCGCGCTTCACGTGCTCCGCCTCGATGAGGGAGGCGTTCTCGGTGACCGCGATGTCCCCGGCGGACCGGATGAGGCCGCCCAGCTCGCGCAGGCGCAGGGTGAGCGCCTTGTCCTGGTTGTCCAGGGTCTTCGCACGACGCCGCGCCTCCTCGATGACCGCCCCGACCGCCTCGGACGTGGCCGCGGGGATGCGCTTGTCGATCGCGATCTCTTGGGCGACGAACTGGGCGAGCTTCGCGCGGTTCGTCTCGTTGCCCGGCATGGTCGTCTCGACGAGGACTTCGTAGCCGCCCCCCGTGATGCGCGACCGCAGCGGGGAGAGGATGTGCGGGAGGTCCTGGATGTTGCACGCGCCCACGAAGATGAAGTCGCACGGGACGCTGTCCACCTTGACGCTCGCGCCCGCGCTCTGCGGGTTGCGTCCCGAGATGGGGAAGCGCTTCTCCTGCATCGCGGTCAGGATGTACCGCTGGAGGTGGCCGAGCTGGGGGAGCTCGTCGATGAACAGCACGCCTTGGTGGGCTTCGTGGATGGATCCCGCGACCACGCGGTCGTAGGGCTGCGTGCCGAGCTGCGGGTGGCCTCCGTACGGGTCGTGCCGCACGTCGCCCAGGAGCTCCGTCTCGCTCGCCCCGGTCGAGAGGACGAACGGACTCCGGGTGATGGGGACGAGGACCTTGCGCGGGCTCTCCTTCTCCATCTCCCGGCGCTTCTCCAGGGCCTTCTGGTCCAGCACGCGGACCATCTCGCCCGCGCGCTCGTAGACGACGACCTCCTCTTTGCCGAACTGGTTCCGGGTCGTCGTCACGCGGTCGCGGCCGCCCATCTGGGCCAAGGTGACCTCGAAGATGCCGCTGAACAGGTCCCCGAAGGGATTGCCCGCGTTGCTCCCCTGGGCGACCGTCTTGGGCCGGGAGCACTTGGGGCACATCCGCTCCGTGGGCGAGGAGTACGTACCGCAGTGGACGCACTTGTAGCCGAGGCGCTCCGCGACGTTGATGGGCGCCTCCTTGGGGTCGATCAGGTCCCCCTCGGCGCCGGCCATGCGGCTCTCCTCCGCGACGACCTCGTCCCGCCGCCGCACCTCGACCAGGGGGCGCTCCGGGTTCTCCGGGTTGTGGACGATCCGGATCTCCTCCGTGACCGAAGGCAGATGGAGGGAGAGCGCCTGGGCGATCATGGACTTGCCCGTGCCGGGCGGCCCCACAAGGAGGAGATGCCTCCGCTGCTTGGCCGCGACCCGGGCGAGCTTGACCGCCTCGTCCTGCCCGATGACCCGCTTCATCGGATCGTCCGGGATCAAGATGTCCGCGGTGGTCTCGAGCTCACGGAGGGAGAAGCCCTCGTCCGCGGTCAGCCCCTTGGTCTGCGCGATGGACGCCACCCCGCTCAGGGCGAGAGGTCGCTCCGGGTCCAGACCTCGACGCCCGCGGGCTGCTTCGTGATCGTGCCCATTTTCGTGCCGACCACGGAGTGCATGTTCATCTCGGACGCGATGTCCAGAATCCGCTGGGTGATGATCCCGTCGAACACGAGGGCCCGGGTCTGCTTGGACGTCTTCAGGGTGTCCACGAGCTCCCGCACGGGAACCTCGGCCACCACGCCGTCGCCGTCATCCAGCAACCGGGCCTTGGACGAGCCGCCCATGGCCAGCAGCATGTCGCGATACTTCTCCAGGCGCGGGTTCAGGGTCTTCGTCGTGGGCGTGAGCGCGGGCTCGCGGGACTCGCGCGGCTCCCGGGGTTCCCGGGGCGCTCGCTCCTCGCGCGGCTCCGGGTGGAGCTCGCCGCGAGGCTCCGGCCGCCCTTCGCCTCCCTTGGGCCCGGCGGCGGCCTCGGGGAACTCGGACTCGGCCTTGTAGACCTGGCCCGTGAGGCCGTACATCTCGATGTACTGGTCCGCGGGAATCTTGTTCCGCAGGGCCTTCATGATCTGCTTCTGGGTGAGCTCCTCGACCTCCTTGCCGCGCGGGGCGCGGGCGATGAAGTCGACCTCGGCCACCTGGAGCAACTCCCGCAGGATGAGGTCGCCGCCGCGGTCCCCGTCCGCGAAGGCGGTCAGGGCGCGCTCCTTGGAGAGGTCCTGGATCGTCTTGGGCACGTTGGTCCCTTCCACGGCCACGGCGTTCTTGATGCCGCTCCGCAGGAGGTTCAGGACGTCCTGGCGGCCCTCGACCACGATGATTGCGTCGCTGTCCGCGACGTTGGGTCCGGCCGGCAGGCGCTCCGGGCCAAAGGACACGATCTCCGCGACGGTCACGCTGCCCCGGACCTCGTCCAGGAGGTCCGTCCCGCTCGTCTTGGACTCCTCGACCATGGCGGCCAGGAGCTGGCGGGCGCGCTCGATGATCTTGTTCCGCTTGGAGATGCGCACGTCCTCGACCTTGTCCACCTTGATGGACGCCTTGCACGGTCCCACGCGGTCGATCGTCTCGAGCGCGGCCGCGAGGATGGAGGTCTCCACCTGGTCCAGGGACGACGGGATGAGAATCGTGCCCTCCGTCCGGCCCTTCTTGCTCTGCGCGTCGACCTCAATGCGGCCGATTCGGCCGCTCTTCTGCAGGTCCCGCAGGTCCAGTTCTTCGCCGAGGAGCCCCTCGGTCTGGCCGAAGACCGCGCCGACGACGTCGGGCTTCTCCACGATGCCCTCCGCCTCGAGGCGGGCCTGGATCAGGTACTTCGTTGTACTCGGATCGATGTTCATGTTTCACGTTCCGGGAGGCGTCGACCGCTACTCACGTCCCGCCTATCCGGACGGCTCTGGCGCCCCGCAGGGCGTTCTTCTCGGCTCCCAGGTCGGGAGGAGTGAAAGGAGGATTCGGATGAGTGGGACCGATGATGCGCGGTTCGACCGCTATCCCGAGTCGTCACTGGAGGCGGCCCTATTTAAATATTCTTGAGGCGCCGTTATCAATCCTGGGAACGCCGGCGGGTGTCGCGCGAGCGCGCGCGTTCCGAGTAGTACCGCTTGGAGGGTCGCTGCTGGTTCCGGGAGGCCGCGAGCTCGGCCACCCGCTCCACGAAGCGATGCAGGGACTCCACGTCCTTGATATCCTTCCGGCAGAGGAGGGTCAGCCGGGCCCGCAGCTCGTCGTCGTACCGCATCCCGCTCGCCGTGAGCGCGTCGCGCAGGTTGCGGGCGAGCCGTCCGCCCCGGACGTCCCAGTCCGTCAGGATGATGGCCTCCCGGTGCTCGCGGGCGAGGGTCTCGCAGAGGGCGAGGATGGAGTTCCCGCGGTTCAGCACGCGGACGTCGCCGAGCACGCCCAGTTCGTGAAGGGCCCGGCGGTCGTACTCCCCTTCCACAATGACCGGGACGAAGCGGTTCTTCTCGATCAGGTCGTCGAGCACGCGCTCTAGGTCGTCGTGCAACTCGACGTAATCCATCAGAGACCCCTCAGTCCAAGACGTTCCTCGATGCGCTCCCGGGGAAGCCCCTGGATCGCGACGGTCTTGCGTCGGCTCCGGTGGCCCGCTGCGATGCGGAGGGCGGAGTGCGGGAGCCCGAGGCGCTGGGCCAGGAACCGGAGCAGCTCCGCGTTCGCGGCCCCCTCGGTCGGCTTCGCGGCCACGCGCACGACGACCCCGTGCCTCCACGGGTCCGTGCCGCGGATCTCCGTCCGCGCGGCGCTCGGCGTGACGACCACGTCGAGGAGGACCACGCCTCGACCCGCGTTCTCCCGGACCATCGCGGGCGGCGGCCTATGCACGCTCATCGTGGTTCACTATCGTTGCGCGGGAGATATGTCTTCCGGCGAGGAAGGAGACGAGGGACTCCGGGCGACCCGGGGCGACGGCATCTTATAGCCACCTGGGGATAACGTCGACGTGCCTGGGGAGGAAGAGGTTAACTTCGAGCGTGTGACCAAGGTCTACCGCGAGGAAGGCGGGAAGAAGACCCTGGTCGCCCTCGAGGAGGACTTCTACGACAAGCTCGCGGCCTACGTGAAGCGGCTCGAGGAGGTCTCCAACAAGGAGACGCAAGCCAATCCCAACTCCCCGAAGGCCCTCATGCTCCAAGACGAGCTGCGGAAGGTCCTCAAGCGACGGGATCAGATCTTCACGTACCGCGAGCGGAAGCTGGCTCTGCTAGCGTCCAGCAAGGCCAGCGGCGCCGAGATCGAGGTGCTGCCCCCCCCGCGGCAGGACCGCATCCTCTTCGACCAGATGGTCGCCCTCCTCCGGAAGACGCGCGCGGACGCCTTCGGGGGCTCGCCGTTCGGAAGCGAGGCGGGGCCCACGGAGACGGCCCCACCCGCCGAATCGCCGCCAGCCACCGCGGCCCCTGAGAAGAAGCCGGCCGGCGGAATGAAGGTCCTCTCCAGCGAGGAGACGAAGAGGCCCAAGGTCGCCCCCAGCCTCAAGGACCACGTGGTCGTCCACGTCCTCGAGGACCTGCCGCCGTTCGCAGGACTGGACACCACCTACCATCTGCGGAAGGAGGACGTGGTCACCCTGCCCAAGACGATCGCGGAGATCCTCGTGAGCCGCGGCAAGGCCCGCATCGTGCAGATGCCCGGGGTGAGCGCGTGAATCCGAACGCCCTCCCGAACCGCCGGCGGATCGCCGTGCGCCTCCTTCTCCTGGAGGCCACCCTCCTCGTCGCGATCCTCGGCGCCTTCGCGCTCGTGGTCGAGTGGCGCGTAGGAGCCGGGTCCCTGGCCCTGTTGGTCGTGCTTGGAGCTGCCCTCATCGCTCCCGCCCTCGGCGTGGAGTGGTACCTGGTCGTGCGGAACTGGAAGCGCCTCGACGCGGAGTCCGGAGGCGACGGACCGGCGCCGTGAGCCGGCCGACGCAAGCATTAAGTAGTTCCCTCGCCTAACGATGAAGGCTCTCTGTGGCACATGGGCTCCGCACGCTATCGCGTCCCGTTTCTGTGCCCCGAGACATGTGCACCCCCGACGCTCGCGGGACGTCCGGCGGGGAAGAGGTAGAGGCCGCGGGAGGAGCTCCGCTCCGAGTGTACCGCGCGCCGCTGATACCGATCATATGCATCCTGGACGTGTGCTAAGCCGACAGGTCAGTGGCTAATGCGCTGTCTGGGGAATGGCTCGGCTCGGGCGCCGACGAAGGACGTGCCAAGCTGCGAAATGCGTCGGGTAGGCGCAAGAAGCCTGTGATCCGACGATCTCCGAATGGGACCTCCTAACCGTGAGGTTGTTCCGTGAGGAACGGGAACCCCCGGAATCGAAGCATCCTAGTACGGGGAGGAAAAGAAACCAATTGGGATGCCCTCAGTAAAGGCGATCGAAGAGGGTACAGAGCAAACCGAAGCCTCCGTTGAAAGACGGCGGCGGTGTGGTGT
This sequence comes from Thermoplasmata archaeon, assembly GCA_013329855.1. Lineage (GTDB taxonomy): Archaea > Thermoplasmatota > Thermoplasmata > RBG-16-68-12 > RBG-16-68-12 > RBG-16-68-12 > RBG-16-68-12 sp8695u. The sequence goes on from DUJI01000017.1 coordinate 5,343, forward strand.
TCGGACTCCGGCACACCTTACCCTGTCAACTCGAACTCCGGTGGAATGCCGCGACCAAAGAGGGTGACAGTCCCGTAGAGGCAAGCGGGGAAGGTGATTCGGGGTATCCAGAGTAGCGTGCGTCGGAAATCGCGCGCGAAGGTGGGTGGCATAAACATCCAACTCTAAACACGACCCGAGACCGATAGTGCACTAGTAGCGTGAGTGAAAGCTGAAAAGTGCCCTTGACGGGAGGTAAAAAGAGCCTGAAACCAGACAGTTACAGACATACACGGCACGCAAGCGACGAAGTCCGCAAGGATGGAGCGGTGTCGTGTTATCCGTTGTGAATAACGGGCCAGGGAGTTCTAATCCACGGCGAGGTTAACCGCTTCACGCGGGAAGCCGAAGCGAAAGCGACATGCGCGCAACGCCGCAAGGCGCCAGGCGCGTCGTGGGCTCGCGAGGAGTCGTGGGTGCGATGCCCGAAGCCGGTCGATCTATGCCTGGGCAGGCTGAAGCCTTCCGAAAGGGAGGTGGAGGGCCGAACCCGTGTTGATGTGCAAATCACTGGGGTGACCTGGGCATAGGGGTGAAAGGCCAATCTAGGCCGGGAATGGCTGGTTCCCCTCGAAATCAGTCGCAGCTGGACCTCGGCGGAGGTTAGGCCATGGGGTAGAGCTACCGATTGGATGCTAAGGCGGAGAAATCCGTCGGTGTCCTGTCGAACTCCAAATCCGTGGTCGCCGTAGATGCCGGGAGTCGAGTGCCTGGGGTAATCTTGGCATTCGTAAGGGAAACCGCCCAACCTGCAGTTAAGGTCCCTAAGTGCCGACTCAGTGCGAATACCAAAGGGAGTTCGTAGTCTCAGACAGCTGGGATGTGGGCTTAGAAGCAGCCATCATTCAAAGATAGCGTAACAGCTCACCAGCCGAGATTATGGGCCCCGAAAAGGGACGGGGCTTAAGTCGGTCACCGATACTGCAGAGCACCGAAAGGTGATCTTGTAGAGGGGTGTCGTGCGCGGGTCGAAGTCGGGCCGTGAGGTCCGGTGGACCGCGTTCGAATAAGGATCCTGGGAGGAGTAGCAGCAAAGTGCGGTGAGAATCCGCACCGCCGAAAGGGCCAGGGTTCCTCGGCAACGCTCGTCAGCCGAGGGTTAGTCGGTCCTAAGTGTTCCCCTAACCGAGGAACGCGAAAGGGAGGCAGGTTAATATTCCTGCACCATGCGGAACCCTGTCCAACGTCTTAGCATCGCGGTAGGTGGAGTCGTCTTGCCTGGCGATTCAACCGTTGAAACCCCTGGAGTGCCGTCATGGCGAGAAGGGGGCGAAGGCGGGAGTACGGGGGCAACTCCGTCCGCTGATCCGCGGTGCCCGTGAAAACGGCGTTGGAGTCATTCCGTGTGTCCGTACCTAGAACTGACACAGGTGCCCCTGGGTGAAAAGCCCAAGGCGTGTCGGCGAAAATCCACGCGAGGGAATTCGGCAAATTAGCCCCGTACCTTTGGTATAAGGGGTGCCAGCCGCGCGAGCGGCTGGTCGCAGTGACAAGGGAGCCCCGACTGTTTAACCAAAACACAGGTGGCCGCCAGATCGAAAGGTTGTGTACGGCCGCTGAAGCCTGCCCAGTGCTGGTATCTGAAAGCTCGTTTCAACGGGACGAAGGACCAGTAAACGGCGGGGGTAACTATGACCCTCTTAAGGTGAGAACGTCGCCTTAACAAAAATCGGCCATATGCGGGGAACCCCGAGTATCCGTGCGTACTGCAGCCGCAGTAACAATCGCACGGTGCGGACAATCCGCAGGGAAGGCCG
>DUJI01000273.1 GCA_013329855.1 Thermoplasmata archaeon
CCTCTAGGACGTCCACCTTGGCCTCCGCCCGCAAGTCCCGGACCTTCATCGAATCCCCATCGTCCCATCCCGCGGACCCGAATAAGGATTTCCGCGAACCCCGCGGCCGTTGAGGAGACGACTATCGTCGAAACGAAACAGGGGTCCTTCTTCTGTCTCGACACGACGCGGCCGTCTTCTTTTTCGCCAGCAGATTAGACTTATAACGGCACAATCCGATATCGCGGGAGTCGATTGCTTTGAATCGCATCAAGGTGGTTAGTGAAGTCGCGGAGCTCGTCCCGATCCTCCGCGCCGTCGACTCCGACGTCAAGAGCAACGTCTTCAAGGAGGTCACGACGAACTGGCAGACGGCGAAGCAGGTCGAGGAGAAGTTCGGCGCGGAGGGGCTGAACGCCCTGCGTTTCTTCGAGAAGATGAAGCTGGTGGAGACCAAGTGGCAGACGGGACCCGGCGCATCCCCGGAGAAGGCGTACCACGCGTTCTACTCCTCCTTCCACATCAACGCCACCGCCCCCGTGCAGGAGATCTCCGACGTCCTCCACGCGGCCATGATGCCCGACGCGGACTACGACAAGATCGAGGCGAGCGTGTACAACATGGTGGGCCCTGAGGGCAAGTTCTCGGGCGACGTCGCGGACGCGCTCAAGGTCACCCAGACCATGCTCAAGGCGCTCGTCAAGCGCTCTCCGCGGCTGGACTTCCGCGGCCACCGGATCATCCGGTTCGAGGACTAGGGCCGCGGACCCATGATCACCGTCCTCCGGATCGGCCACCGTCCCGCCCGGGACAAGCGGGTCACGACCCACGTCGCGCTGACGGCACGCGCGTTCGGGGCCGGGAAGGTCCTCGTGGACGCGCGCGATCCGCCGCTGGAGAAGACCGTGCGGGACGTCGTGCGGCGGTTCGGCGGCCCGTTCGAGATCGAGACGGGAGTCCCGTGGCGCCGCGTCCTGCGGGAGTTCCGCGGGACCAAGGTCCACCTCACGATGTACGGCCTGCGACTGGAGGAGGCGCTACCCACCGTGCCCCGGGACGACCTCCTCCTCATCGTGGGGGCGGAGAAGGTGCCCGCCGAGGTCTACCGCCTCGCGGACCTCAACGTCGCCGTGGGCAACCAGCCGCACTCCGAGGTCGCGGCGCTCGCCGTGTTCCTCGACCGCCTCCTCATGGGGGATGGGCTCCGCCGGGAGTTCCGCGGTCGACTGCGCATCCGCCCGAGCGCCCGCGGCAAGGTTGTCGTCGACGAGGGACGGTAGGCAGAGAAGGTTTATCTCCGAGGCAGCCGAATCGGAACGCGTGCGCACCCTCTCCGTGGCCGCCGCGCTCCTGGCTCTTCTCCTCGCGACGTCAGCTTCCGCGGCATCGGGAGCCTCCCTGGACCGCCCTTCGTGGACCGTGGGAGACTACTGGACGTACCGGACGAACACGACCCTGGCGCCCGGGCTGAACCTCACGGGGACTGCGACCTCCACCCTGGCGGGCACCCGGTCCACGGCCGCGGGCGGGTCCGCGGTCAACGCCCTCCAGGTCGTGCTGTCCGGCTCAGGCACGGCCGGCGGCACGGTATCCACGACGAGCGGCAACGTGTCCGTCCAGGGATCCTGGATCGTCACGGGCGAGGAACGGTTCGAGCCGACGAACCTGCATGTGGTCTACAGCCTCCTCGACCTCTCCGTGAACGGGACCTACCTGGGCGTCGTGCCCTTCTTCATCCGGGTCCAGAACACGACCACGTTCCAGATCCTGACGGACGCGTGGCAGTACCCGTTACCCGTCGGCGGGAGCGGGAGCCTCGCCATGGCGTACAACTTCACCCAGGATGCCTACGGCATCGGGGGCACGACGTTCCACGAGAATGGCACGGGGACATGGGACCTCGGGTTCTCCCTCGGCCCATCCAAGCCCGTCGCGACGCCGGCAGGGACCTTCACGGCCTATCCCGTCGTGGAGACCTGGCCCGACGGGAGTTCGGAGCGATCGTGGTTCGCACCCCAGGTGGGGAACGACGTGCGGACGGAGACCTACGATCCGGGCGGCAACCTGACCTCAGAGACCGTGCTGCTCGCCTACCGCTATCAGGCCCTCGAGGCGCCGACGTTCCTGGGACTCACCTTGGTCGAATGGACCGCGGCGGTCGCTGGGGTGGCCACCGCGGTCACGGCCGTGCTCCTGGTGCGGCGGTCCCGCAGGAAGAAGGGGCAACCCCATCCGGGCGGCGGGTCACCGCCCGAGGTCACATCAGGTCCTCGAGATCCGTGAAGACGTCCGGCAGCTGGATCCGGACCGTGTGCCGCGTCGTCTTCGGGGTGTAGAGCATCCCGGCGCGCCCGCGCTCCACGACGTCCTCCTTGCGGACCTTCTTCTCCTGCGCGGTGGGCCAGAGCGTCAAGTCAACGACGTCGGAAAAGTAGTCGATCACGTACGCGGGCACGCGGCGGCAGCCGAGCCGCCGCAGGGCTTCGAACCGGTGGTGCCCGTCTAGGATGACGTACACCTTGTCGGCCACGAGGATGGGCTTCTTGACGTAGCCGTCCTCCCTGATCTCCCGCATCACGCGTTCCAGGAGATCGGGTCGGAGCTCCTCATGGCAATGGAGCAGCTCGATGTCGAGGAGTTCGAAGCGCGCGGCCGTCCGCTGCCTCTCCGCGAACCCCGCCCGGGCCATGGCCAACTCATCGAGGCTCGCCGGGATAAAGGTGACGTAAGTAACGGATTGGACGCTTACTTCGCCACGGCAGGGGCGAGCGAAGGCGCCCCACGCTTCGTCGTGACCCGCTTGGGGAAGTAGCGGAGGACGACGATGTCGCCCACGCTCTGCACCCAGCGGTACGGGACGCTCACGGCGCGGCTTCCTTCGACCAGGAGCGGGTTCGTCTCCCCCACGAAGATGCCGTCCACGCTTCCGTTGTCGACGTCGACGACCAAGTTGTTCACATTGCCCAGGAACACGCCGTTCTGGGTGTAGACCTGCAGCCCGATGATCTCAGAGATTTCTCCGAGCGTTGGCTCACCATCCCTTCTGATGGAGGCGTATTCGGACCTCTGCACTTAAGTCCTTCGGTGGCTCGAGGTTGACAAAGAGACAGAACGGGGAATGCGCTCGCCGACATCCGAAGGGGGCGCGTCGTCGGCAGGTTTTTCGCCCCCGACGTCCATCATGCCGCCGCGTGTGGAGGGGCTTGAATGCCCACGTGTCCCGCCTGCGGATCCCCGATGCCGTACCCGTACCGCTTCTGTGGCGTGTGCGGCGCGGGTCTTGCGCCCGCCGCTCCCTACGCGCCCTACGGTGCCCTGCCGCGNNCTCCGGCCTGATCGACGTTCCCCCGCAGAACCCGGTGCCGACGATCATGCTGACCCTGACCAACGAGAGCGCGACGGGGGCGGCCATCCTGGTCACGGGTGCGCAGCCGCCTCCCACGCCGGGGAACCTCCGCGTCAACCTGGAGATCGGAACGACGTTCGGGATGGCGGCGGGCCTTCCATCCATGACCGGCGTGCCCGTCTCCGTGTCCGTGCCCGGATACCCGTCCTCGTTCACCGTGACGTGGCTCGACGTCGGTGGGGATGGCGTGGTCAACGGGGGCGACCAGTTCGTCCTCAGTTACTCCACCGCGCTCTCGAGCGGGACCGCGGTCTCCTTCCTGCTCATCTGGAACGACGGGAGGACGCTCTCCACGATCGGCTGGACCGTCTAGACCCGCACGGCATCCGAACGGTACGTCCACAACCCTCTTGGCCAGGGAAGGCGTTGACCCCCCGCGAAGAGGGGTGCTCCTTGGCTCGGTGCCCATTCTGCGGTGTCCCTCTCGAAGAGGGGTTGGCCTACTGCACCGCCTGCGGGAAGCCCCAGCCTCGTTCCGCGGGGACCGCGGTCCGGCCTTCGTCCGCGGGAAACGGGGCGGTATTGCTCCCGCTCGCGGCCGCGATCATCGGCATCGGGGTGCTCGTCGCCGCGGGGGCCTACCTGGCTCCCGCGCCGGGTGTGACCACTCCCGCCGGCCTGATCCTCGAACTGCAAGGTCCCTGGATCAACGGCTCGTCCGCCGTCCTCACGGTGAGCTACGCGAATATCCCGACGAGCCCCGCGGCCTTCCTCGTGAGCCTGGCCGTGAACGGCAGCACGTCGTTGGCGGTGCCCATGCCCACGACGAGCGGCATCGGCGCCGGAGCGTCCGTGAGCCCGGCCGGGTATCCCTTCCGGATCGACTGGACCGACGTGGACCGTGACGGGATGGTCTCCACGCTGGACACGTTCACGATCACGCCCACGGCAGCCCAGCCCCCGTGCTGTCTCTACGAGACGTTCTACGTCCTCCGGCGGACCAACGGGTCCCTCGTCGCCCAGGTGGGCTTCTATGGCATACCGTCCCCGGGAACGAGGCCGGCGGTCTCCCTGGACTACGTCTACCAGGCGAACCTGGTCAACGCCTACGTCACCGTGTCCTCCGCAAGCCCGGCCACCCCCGTGAGCTACCTCCGCTTCCAACTCATGGTCGGCGACAACGCGAGCCCGGTGTCCCCTATCCTGCCGTACGGTGCAGCGGCCAACCTGTCCCTGGCCGGGGCCGAGTACATCGTGGCCTGGTACGACAACAACTATGACTCCCGCTTGGACGCGGGAGACGCGTTCAACGTTTCCCTCGTGAACGGCGCGGCACCCGCATCGGGCACCACCATGTCCTTCTACCTGGAGTGGCAGGACGGCTCCATCCTCGCGACGGCGACCTGGACCACGTAGTCCCGGTCCCGCCATACACGATGTGGGACGGGATGTCCTCGAGCTCCCGGTCGCAGAACTTGCAGAAGACGCGCAAGGGATTCTTCGACCGCACGAGGAACTCGGACTCCACAGGCTCCTTCGTGTTGGAGATGCAGTTGGGGTTCCCGCACTTCAGGATGCCGACCGCGCGGTCGGGCAAGGTGACCCGGCGCTTCTCGGCGACGTTGTAGTTCCGGATCACGTTCACGGAGGCCGTCGGCGCGATCAGCGCGATCTTGTCGATCTCCCGCCCCGCGAGCTCGCGGTCCTCCACCTTGACGATGTCCTTCCAGCCCATGAGG
>DUJI01000204.1 GCA_013329855.1 Thermoplasmata archaeon
GGACCGCCGCCTGCGCGGTCCTGCGGGGCCGCGGAGACGTCACGAATCCCTCGGAGGATGAGTTGAGGAACCGAACCAAGTTACTTCTAGACTCGGTAAATATTGACACGGTAGCAGAAGGCGGATTTCCCGCGCTCTCGGGACCCGACACCCACTACGAAGGGGTCCGGGGTCTATTGGGAGAAGGTATTCCTTCCCCCGGCACGATGGCTCCTCCGGGGCAGGTTCTCCTCCTCCAAGGACGGTTGATTCAACCCCCCTGCCCCGTAGACTCCGATGGGGCCTCTGGAAGCTCGNNCGTCTTGGCCTGGACGCCGCGGGCCACGTCGTCCAGATGCCGCCGGTCTCGTTCCGTGAATGGATTCGCATCGAGTTCTCGCAGGGCGACGATCTTCGCGTCATCCAAGGGGCGGAGCGTCTCGTGGCTCTCGTCGGTCTCCCGTTTGAGGTCGCTCCGGAGTTCCTCAATCTCCACCTTGATCGGCCGCTCGCGTTGGGCGAAGGCCGCCGCGATTTCGCGGATTCCATGTCGCTCGCGGCCCGATTCGTCGCGTAGCAACGCGTCCATGCTGAACGCGTTGAGGGCGTCGAGGATCTGGCCGTTGTTGAGCGCCGCGAGATAGTGGCGCACGAGCGCTTCATCGGGCCTCTCCTGGCCCGGGGCTATCGTGTCGAGCATACCACCACACGACTCGCGACGCGGCGCTTACGCATTGCCCCTATAGACTATGGGGACCTACGGGGTTTCCGGGTCCAAGAGCACGGCGAGGTTGATCGCCTGCTCCGCGATGTCCGTGGCATAGCTCGCGGTGCGGCTCAGGCTGTCCACGATGGCGCCGAGGGCCAGGAGCTCTTCGCCTTTCTTCGCGGACACGTGGTGAGACAGGGCGTCGATGAGCCTCTGGTGGTGTGCATGCGCGTCGATGGCCTCGTTGGCGAGGTCGATGTTCCCTGACATGAGGGAGCTGAAGGCCTTGTCCAGGATTGCCGTGGCCGACGCATTTGCGGCCTCGAATTCCTTGACGAGCTTCGGATCGAGGTCCTTCTCCTTGACGAGGACGTCGTACGTGCTCGCGATGCGTTCCGCATGGTCGCCCACGCGTTCGAGGAGCTTAGCGACCAAGCGATGAGTATGGATGCCAGTCTCCGACGGCCTTTCCGCGGACCCCGGGGGGGCCGTGTGGGCGAGGTGATACTGCTTAGCGACCATCCAGTACAACCGGTCCACGTCCTGGTCTCGCTGGGCCACGTCGCGAGCGAGGGTCTCGTCCCGTTCCTTGAGGGACTGGATGGCGTCCTCAAGCATGGCCCGGACGGTCAGGTGCATCCGGCGCAGGCATTTCTCCGAGCTCAACTCGGTGGGGTCGGAGAGGTCCTGGATGCCGATTGTGGTGCGGGTCTCCTCGATGATCTCGGGTCCGATGACCAAGCGGCAGAAGTCCCGGGCCACGCGGCGCACGAAGGGGGCCGTCTCCGGCCGGAACCGGATCTCGATGAGACCGAAGCCTGAGATGTAGGCCCCGATGAGCTTCCGGAGCAGGTGGTCTCGCACCTCCCCGTCCTTCTCGTCGAAGACCTTCTTGCGCGCCGTGGGTCTCTCCGCAGGCCGCGGTCGGATGTTCACCGACCCATCCGTGGCGGTCTCCAGGAAGACGGTGTCGCCGGCCTTGAGTCCCGCATCGACCACCCAACGCTTGGGCAGGGAGACGACGTAGGTCGATCCCCCCGTGAGCTGCAGCTTGCGCCCTTCCATGTACGTTCGCCGTCGGGCCTCTTCATGGACTATAGAGCCTAAAGGATTGGCCCAATAGTCTATATATGTCTCTGCTTGACACCCGTTGGCAGCTGAGTCTCCGTGGGGAAGCGACATAGCGTTCGGGCCGAGTCTGCCGATTCGGAAATCGCATGGGAGCTACGAAAAAAGGGATTGAGGACGAGCGGGCACCGGGTGCGCTCCGGGTGTGCACGAAATCCGAGCAATCTACCCTGCAATCTCCATAGATTTCCGTATAGGGAAGAAGAAAGGTGGTAGCAGACTATGGCAAACGAGTCTACGAAAGTGGACGAGACGGGGAGCCTCCGGCCGCGGTCGAGCCGTCGCGGATTGTGGATTGGGGTCGCGGTCCTTGTGGTCGTGGTCATGATCCTCGCCGCGGGCTTCGCGACGAGCTGGTTTGGTTTGACATCGTCTGGGACCAACACCCAGACGATTACGCTGAGCGGGCAGGGATCGACGTTCGCACTCCCGGTGATAAGTGCGTGGTCAACCCAGTACCAGACCCTCACGGGCGTCCAGATCAACTACCAGGGAACGGGGAGCGGGGCCGGCATCAACAACATCATCGCGAAGAACGATGACTTCGGTGCCACCGATGCGCCGCTGAATGCGACGCAGCACCAGCAGAACCCGAGTCTTCTCACAATCCCCGAGAGCCTTGGAGCCGTGACGATCGCATACAACGTCCCGGGAATTCCCAGCCACGTCAACCTCACGGGGCCCATCATCGCGAACATCTACCTCCGGCTGATTACGAACTGGAACGACGCGAGCATCAGCTCAATCAACCCCGGCGTCACCTTCCCGAACCTGGCGATCATCCCGGTGCACCGGTCCGATGCGAGCGGCACGACCTACTGCTTCACAGACTACCTCAGTAAGGTCAGTGCCCAGTGGGCTTCTCAGATTGGGACTGCCAAGTCCGTCTCGTGGCCCACGGGCGAGATCGGTGGCCAGGGAAACCCGGGGGTCGCGCAAGCGGTCGTCCAACAGTCGGGAGCAATCGGGTACGTTGAGCTTGCGTACTCTCTGCAGAACAACATCGCCTACGCCAAGGTTAAGAACGCGGCGGGCAGCTACATCCTACCCACGCTCGACTCGACCGCTGCCGCTGCGGCCAACGCCGCAGGGGCTCTTCCCGCTGGGGATGGCGATTGGTCCCATGTGTCCATCGTGAACGCGACCGGGGCGGACAGCTACCCCATTGCGACGTTCACCTATCTGTTGGTCTACAAGGAACTCAACGTCTTCCCGAGCGGTGTGATGACCCAGGCGCGGGCAACTGCACTGGTGCAGTTCCTGTGGTGGGCGGTCCACGATGGGCAGAGCACTGCGGGAACCCTCCAGTACGTTCCATTGCCCTCCTCGGTCGTCGCGGGCGACGTGACAAGCATCCAGTCCATTACCTTCAATGGACAGGGGCTGCCCACCTCCTAGTACGGGGCCGGAACGTTCATGGTGTTCCCCCTTCGACGCGCTGCTGGCAGGGTTCGAAAGAACCCGACCACCGCGTCCTGGGGGGACACCCTTTTCCGTTTGGGTACCGGCTCCGCCGGTGTGGTCGTCCTCGTCATCCTGGGGCTCATCGTGCTCGTCCTCATGGTGAATTCCTGGAGGTCGATGCAAACCTTCGGCCTCGGATTCCTCGCCAATCCACTCTGGGATCCGAACACGAACCAGTTTGGGGCGCTGGCGTTCATCTACGGCACCCTGGTCACCTCCGCCTTGGCCCTTCTTCTGGGCGTCCCCATCAGCATCGGCATCGCGATTTTCCTCGTGGAACTCGCGCCGGCCTCCGTCCGCACACCCCTGACGTACGTCGTCGAGCTGCTTGCTGCGATCCCCTCGGTGGTCTACGGGCTCTGGGGGATATTCGTCCTGGTCCCGGTGATGGCGAACTATGTGGACCCTGCCCTGCAGGGTGCCCTCGGGTTCCTCCCGATTTTCCAGGGCTTCATCTACGGCTACGGACTCTTGACCGGAGGGGTGATCCTCGCGATCATGATCATCCCGACGGTCGCCTCCTTGAGCCGAGACGCTCTCCTCGCGGTCCCCCAGAGTCAGCGCGAGGCGGCCCTGAGCCTGGGAGCGACCCGCTGGGAGTCGACGCGCATGGCGGTCTTGAGCTATGCCCGCTCCGGAATCTTCGGCGCGATAATTCTGGGTCTCGGCCGCGCCTTCGGCGAGACGATCGCGGTCACCATGGTCATCGGGAACGCGAATGAAATCCCGCTCTCCCTGTTCGGACCGGCCCAGACTCTCTCCAGCCTGATTGCCACCCAGATTCTCGAGGGCCTGCAGGGCAGTCTCCAGTTGAGTGCCATCATCGAACTCGCGCTGGTCCTCCTCCTCGTGACGCTGGTCATCAACATCTTCGCGCGGATCATGGTCTGGAGGGTGTTTGGCGAGAGAACGGAGGCGATGGGTTGACGGGATTCGACCGCGACGCTCGGCGCCACTTCAAGAACGTCGCCATGATGGGCCTCACCGTCGCCTGCATCGCCGTGGCGCTCATTCCTCTAGGGAGTATCCTTTATTCCGTCGCGGTGCAAGGAGCGTCCGTGATCAACGGTTCGTTCTTCACCGACGTCCAGCCCGCCCCGTGCTCTCCAAGCCCACTCGCGGCGTGCAGCCAGGGTGGTGTTGCAAACGCCATCGTCGGGACGCTGTTGCTCTTGGCCCTTTCGTGCCTGATTGCCATCCCCCTCGGGATTCTCACGGGTATCTACTTGGCCGAGTACGGGAGAGGCCCCATGGTCGGTGGGGTCCGCTTCCTCGCGGACGTCATGACGGGCTTTCCTTCCATCATCATGGGGATGTTCATCTACTCGAGCTTGCTGATCGTCTCTCCAGGGAGGGTGTTCAGTCTCCTCGCGGGGGGTTTGGCCTTGGCCGTGCTCATGCTGCCTTTCGTGGCACGGACCACGGAGGAGGCGCTTCGACTCGTCCCCAACTCTCTGCGAGAGGCGGCTCTCGCTTTGGGCTTGCCCAGATTCCGGGTGACTGGGAGGGTCGTGCTGAGTTCCGCGCGGGAGGGAGTCATCACGGGTGCCATCTTGGCGATGAGCCGGGCAGGGGGAGAGACCGCGCCCCTGATCATGACCGCGTTCGGGAACCCGTTCATGGCCACTCGCCTCGACCAGCCCGTCCAGGCGATGTCCTTGCTCATTTATCGGTTCGCCGCATCCCCCTATGCGAACTGGAATGCCTTGGCCTGGGGTACCGCGTTGATTCTCGTCATCATGATGCTCGGACTCAGTATCGCGGTCCGCGTCCTGCTCCGACGCCGGTTCCGGGAGCGGAGGATTGGCGCATGACGAGCAAGATGACCGCGAATGCGGTGAGCGCCTGGTATGGATCCAAGAAGGCGATCGAAGACATCACTCTCGAGTTCGAGGAGCACGCCGCCACCGCGATCATCGGTCCGTCGGGCTGCGGCAAGTCGAC
>DUJI01000021.1 GCA_013329855.1 Thermoplasmata archaeon
GACGATGATCGAGATCCCGCGGGCCGCGGTCACCGCGGACGAGATCGCGAAGTTCGCCCAGTTCTTTTCCTTCGGGACAAACGACCTCACCCAGACCACGTTCGGCTACAGCCGTGACGACGCGGAGGGCAAGTTCCTCCTGGAGTACGTGTCGAACAAGATCCTGCCGTTCAATCCGTTCCAGACCATCGACCGGGAGGGCGTCGGGCAGCTCATGCGGATGTGCGTCCAGAAGGGCCGCAAGGTGCGACCGACCTTGGAGGTTGGCATCTGCGGCGAACACGGTGGCGATCCGTCGAGCATCGAACTCTGCGACGAGATCGGGCTGAACTACGTCTCGTGCTCGCCGTACCGCGTCCCCGTGGCGCGGCTCGCCGCGGCCCACGCGAAGCTGCGCGGTACGGTGTCCGTCGCGAAGGACCGATGACGAGGAGCGGTCATGGCCGTCCTGCCCATCTCGCCGACCTTCCTCGTGGTCATGGTTGTCTCGGCCTTCGCCCTCCCGCTCCTTTTCGTCTGGTGGATCCGGAACACGCCCCGGTACGGCCGGGAACCCATGCGGGCCGTGCTCTACGTCTTCGGCTGGGGCGCCCTGGTCAGCGCGGTCATCGCGCTCATCCTGGAGAGCATCTTCCTGGCCGCGGCCATGGAGATCGGGCCGCTGTACTCCTACCTGTCCAGTCGCTTCTCGGACCCCACCACGGTCTTCAGCATCCTGGTCCTTGCCCCGTTCATCGAGGAGGCCTCCAAGGCCCTCGGGGTCCGCTCCGCGCGACTCCAGGTCCACACTCCTGCGGACGGGCTGGTCTACGGCGCGACGGCGGGACTCGGGTTCAGCGCCATGGAGAACCTCCTCTACGGGCTCACGGCGTGGGTCACGCTGAGCCAGCAGGGGCTTGATCCCTCCGCCTCCCTGGTCGTCATCGCCGTGCGGTCCTTCTCCTCCTCCCTGCTCCATGCCAGCGCGACGGCCACCGTGGGCTACGGGATGGCCAAGGGCTGGCTCACCCACCGCCGGTACGCCTATGCGCCGTTCTACCTCCTGGCCGTGGTCGTGCACGCGTTGTTCAACTTCCTCACGGGGCTGGGCCAGCTGTATCCAGGCGAATTCGGCGGCCTTGTGGATTACGTCGGTTTCTTTGCCGCGGTCGCGTTCGCGGTGATCGCGATTACCGTGGTCCGGTACAAGCTGGTCACCCGGAGGCCCATCGTGGCGAGGTGAGCTCATGGCCCATACGATCTCGGTGGATGGAGCGACGTACACGGTGTCCAAGATCCTCTGCATGGCGAGGAACTACGCAGAGCATGCGAAGGAGCTCGGCGGTGTGATTCCCAAGGAGCCCGTCTACTTCCTGAAGCCGCCCTCCTGCCTGCTCCCGGGAGGCGGCGAGATCCGCATGCCCACGGGCATCGGCCGCGTGGACGTGGAGACGGAACTGGCCGTGATCCTGGGGAAGGGCGGCCACGACTTGTCGCCGGCGGAGGCCATGGGGCTCGTCGCGGGCTACGCCGTCTTCTTCGACATCACGGGACGCGACCTGCAGTCGACGGCGCGCAAGGAGGGCCAGCCATGGTCCGCGGCGAAGGGGTACGACACGTTCGGCCCCATCTCCGCCGCAGCTCCCGCGAGCCGAATCCCGGACCCGCACAACCTCCCGATCCGCGTCACCGTGAGCGGCGTCGTGCGGCAGGACTCCAACACGAAGCACATGGTCTTCCGCATCCCGGAGACGCTCGCGGCCATCTCCCGCGTGATGAGCCTCGAGCCCGGAGACATCCTGGCCACGGGCACGCCGGAGGGCGTGTGGCCCTTGGTCCCGGGGGACGTCCTCGAGGGAGCGATTCCCGGCGTGGGCACGCTCCGGTGCACGGTGGCCGCACGAAAGCCGTAAATGCGGGCATGCGCTCTCCTCCCGCCGCATGCGATTCCGCTTCGAGCTGGACGGGGAGGCGTACTCCCGGCACAAGGAGGCCTTCAAGCGCATCCTCGCCAAGCACGGCCTGCGCTGGCAGGGGAGTCTGGAGCACCCGCTCTGGAGTAGCCGCGCGGAGCGCGTGTCTGCGGTGTTCGAGCGCGACGCGGAGCGCGACCTCCTCCGCCATGCGTCCCTCGTGTGGCAGGGCCAGTCCAAGTCCAAGCTCCTGGAGGATCTCAAAGGATGGATCTGGGAGATCGGAGGCCGCGTGGAGGAGGAGAAGGGGCCCGCGGCCGACGACGTCTCTGACGAGGTCGAGCAGGCCCTCCGGTTCTGGGACATCGTGTACAAGCCCAACCCGGACTGGCTCGCGTCTCAGGGCCGTCCCCGGCAGTGGATCGAGCAGGACGTGAAGCGCTGGAAACACCAGCGGCAGATGCGTCAGCGCGAACTCACGGGGCAGGCGACGGATTAGACCAGCACGGCCTTCCGAATTTCCAAGCTGTCGTAGCAGTCGAAGCAGAATCCTTGCCGCTTGTCATCGGGCGAGAGCACGATCCGTGCGTGGCAGCGTCGACAGCGTCCCTCCCGGTCGCCTCCCTGGGAAAGCCTCCGAGTATCCGGCTTGAGCTTCCACGCGATGGTCTCCGCCCCCCTTGCAAGACGGCGAAGCCACGGAGCCTCGGGACGCTATAAAAACGTTGGGTCGTTGGGTTTGCGACATGGACCGTCGACGAGTTAATCCGACGCTTGCTCCATGCCCGCGGCCGTGCTCCACGGCTTCGTGACCTTCGAGGGCATCGACGGCTCCGGGAAGACCACGATCAGCCGCAAGGTCGCGGAGACGCTCCGTGCGCGCGGCGAATCCGTGTTCCTGACCGGGGAGCCGACGAAGACGTGGACGGGCGAGGCCGTGCGGCGCTCCTACAAGGACGACGTGGGCCCCTTGGCCGAGTCCTTCCTCTTCCTCGCGGACCGCGCGGCCCACCAGGACGACATCCGCCGGCATCGGGACGCGGGCGAGCTGGTCCTCTGCGACCGCTACGCGGACTCGACGTACGCCTATCAGGGCGCGCGGCTCGCGGGCGTCGTGGACCGTCCGATCGACTTCCTTCGCCGCATGACGGAACCGTGGCTTCTCACGCCCGACCTCACGCTCTACCTCCGTATCCCTGCGGAGCTGGGCCTCCGCCGGATCGCGGACCGGTCCGAGAAGGTGCGGTTCGAGGAGCTCCGATTCCTGCGCCGGGTCGCCCGCAACTACGACGCCTTGGCCAAGGGCCGGCGGTTCGTCACCTTGGACGCCCGCGGCACGCCGGAGGCGGTGGCCGCGATGGCGATCGCCGCCATCGAGCGGCGGCGGGCGTCGCGGAAGCGATGACTCAGCTGGCGACGGCGGGCTGTGAGTGCTGCTTGAGGAAGGCCCGTGCGAACACGGCCGCGTTCGCCAGGTTGCCGCGCTCGAGTTCGAGGAGGAAGGCTCGGCCAAAGACGATCTCGAGACGCAGGTCCCCCCGCTGGGCCGCCATCCGAGGGACCCCACGGGCCCGGACGGGCTTGAACCAAGCGCTCAGGAATATCAGGGGCGATTATCAGCAAGCCGAAGACGGCGTGCATAATTCGCCCGGCTCCGCTGGACAAATGTTTTTAAGTCTACCCCCGGTTATCGCGCCGTCCATGGGATGCACGCATGGAGTCGAGCGTCCATTCTAAGGTATCCTCTCACCACGGAGAGGAGGGCTTCGTCGGCGTCATCTATGGCGACGTCGGGTCCACCTCCTTCCGCTGCTCCGTGATGTATCCCGTGGACCGCTACGACTTCGTGCAGGTCCACCACGAGACCTGCGGCACGGTGCTGGGCCGCGTGGACGAGATCGAGCGGAAGACGGATCTTTCCCTGGACCGGGCCATGTCCGAGGACGCG
>DUJI01000188.1 GCA_013329855.1 Thermoplasmata archaeon
CGCCAACCATGCGTCGAGGGACACGAGGAGATAGGAGGGAACGAAGAGGACGGATTGGCCAAGATACCGTACGCCATCGTTCTCCACGAAGCCGGCGTAATGGTAGACTCGCCCTCCTACACAGAGCGTGGATCCGTAGACGAACCGCCGGAGCTGTTCCACCGTTCTTCGGTCGGAGCTGTCTACGTCCCACGTGACAACGAAACCGACCGCGCGTCCCCCGGAAATCCCTTGCCGAACCCGCCGCATCGTGGATTTGCTTTTCACGCAATTACACGAAAGAATTCCATAAGATGGGGGCTTCTATGGGAGGGGACCGCGAGAGTGGGAAACCCCCTCGCGCGCTCCGAATCGAATCACAGCAGGTACACGTTGGGCATCTCGGGGCTCGCCTCCTTGAACGGATTGTCCGGGGAGGGTGTGCCTCCGCCCGCAATCCGTCTCGCGAGCTCCTTCTGTCCCCGTTCGAGGAGGTCCGGGCTGTAGGAATATTGGATTCGCACGTAGTTCGTCGAACCCACGGACGTCTTGCGGTTCAGGAAGCGGGAGAAGTCCTTCCAGCCGGGAGGCTGTCGCGAAAAGACGTTGGCCATCTCGACGGCGAAGCGCCCTCCGATGAAGAACGCCTTCCACTCGTCCACATTCCGGGGATCGAGCTTCCCGTCGACCATCAAGGCCACGCCCTCGCCGTAGGACGGGTTGATGTACGTTCGGAACGCGTCCAGGTTCGCGAGGGCCTCCTCCAGGTTGCCGATGTCCTCGGGCCGCTGGGCTACAGGCTTCGCCGGCGGCACGTACCACGTCTCCTGATAGGGAGCGTAGAGGGCCGACCCGCCCTCCTTCTCCCACGCCGCGGCCGTGCGGTCCACGAGGAAGTGGAATCTCGCATGGGTCAGCAGGTAGTCCAGCACGAGGCTGTACTCTACCCGCTCGGCTACGTCCCCGATGTCGCGGTCCGCGTACTTCCCGAGGTCGCGCCACAGGATCCGGTGATACTCTTCCTGGAGCGCCTTGATCCCGCGCTCGCGGAGGTAGATCCCCCAGCGGTCCGGCTCCAAGCGGAAGGAGACGTAGAAGGCGACCGCCTCGGGCCCCTGCTTCAGCATGGCCGGCAGGGTGTCCGGGTCCTTGGCCGCGTCCACGCGGAAGGCGGCGAGGTGCTCCGCGCCCATCTCGAACGGGCGTGCTCCCTCGAGGGAGGGAAGGGCCCCCCGTCCCGGGACGCGCACCGCGTTGCGGTCGCAGAACCGGGGGAAAGCGGACGCGAAGGCCCTCAGGTCCTCCATGCAGGTCCCGAGACGAAGCCGCGACTTAAGGGTTGGCCTCGCCCCAGGTCTGACAGGGTTCGCGGTCTCTGGGAGAGGTGGGCCGACTTCAGTACAACAGGCACTCCACGATGCGGCCGTCGACCTCCTTGGCCACGAGCTCCGTCGGGGGACGGAACCGGACCCGGAGCTCGCTCTCCTCCACGGAGATGGACTCGATCGCGTCGCGCAGCGGTGCGTGCACCTCCGCGACGACCCCGTCGAGCAACGTCCGGACCGCCTCCCCGGATCCCTCCACGGGCCGTTTCGCGACGAGCCCCTCCGCGCTCCAGGACTCGACGGGGCCCAGCGCGGCTTCCGCCTCCGCGACCTTGGGCTCCAGCCACCGCTCCTCGAGGAGGTCGACGAGGTCGCGCCCCTCCCAGCCGCAGGTTGGCAGGGCGACGGGGCAGCGCGGGTGGAAGCGGCACCCCGCGGGCGGGAAGATCGCGTCGGGCACCTCGCCGCGGGGCAGAGCCTGCGGACGCGGCCGTCCTGGCTCGGGCACGGGGATCGCGGAGATCAGCGCCTTCGTGTACGGATGCTTCGGATCCGAGAAGACCGAGGCGGCGGGACCAATCTCCACGATCCGTCCCAGGTACATAATCGCAATCCGATCGCACACGAACTTCGCGGTGGCCAGGTCGTGCGTGATGAAGAGGTACGTCAGCCCGTACTTCCGCCTGAGTTCCAGCAGGAGCTCGAGGATGCGGGCGCGGATGGACATGTCCAGCATGGCCACGGGCTCGTCCGCGACGACCAAGGAGGGATGCAGCAGGATGGCCCGCGCGATGACCGCGCGCTGCTTCTGCCCCCCGCTCACGTCGGCGGGGTACTTGTTGTAGAGCTCCTCCGCGGGCACGAGGCCGACCTCCTCCATGGCCTGGAGGACCGCGACCTTCGCCTCCTCCGGGCTGACGCCCCCCTGGATCAGGAGCGGGTCCAGGATCGCCTGGCCGATGGTCATCGCGGGATTCAGGGCCGCGTGGGGGTCCTGGAAGATGAACTGCATCCGCGGCCGCAGGGGCCGCAGGTCCTTCTCCTTCAGCTTCGTGAGGTCCACATCGCCGAAGAGGACGTTGCCCGAGGTCGCGCGCACGAGTCCCAGCACCGCGCGCCCGGTCGTCGTCTTGCCGCAGCCGCTCTCTCCCACCCAGCCCAGGATCTCCCCTTTGCTCAGGGCGAACCCGATCCCGTCGACCGCATGGACGTTAGGGTGCACGGGCTCGGCGACCACAGATCGGCGAAGGCGGCGCAGGAGCGCGCGTCCCGCGACCTGCACGACGTTCATCTTGATCGGGAAGTGCACCCGCAGGTCCTCGACCGAGAGCACGGACCCCGTCACAGGAAGTCCTCCCCGAAATGGCAGGCCGCCGAGTGGCCGGGCCGGTACTCGACCATGGGGGGTTCCTTCTCCTTGCAGATGTCCTTCGCATAGGCGCAGCGGGGGTGGAACCGGCACCCCTGGGGTGGATTGAGGAGGCTCGGCGGCGCGCCGTCGATCGAACGCAGCTCCTTGGTCGTCATCGAGATCGTGCTCGCCAGGAGCCCTTGCGTGTACGGGTGGATCGGGTGGCGGAAGACGCCCTCCACGGGGCCGAGCTCCACCAGCTTCCCCGCGTACATGACCGCGGTCCGGTCCGCCACCTCCGCGACGATCCCGAGGTTGTGGGTGATCAGGAGCAGGGACATCCGGTACGCACGGCGGAGGTCCTGGAGGATCTCGAGAATCTGGGCCTCCACGATGACGTCCAGGGCCGTGGTCGGCTCATCCGCCACGAGGAGCTTCGGCCGCAGGACGAGGGCCATCGCGATCATGATCCGCTG
>DUJI01000275.1 GCA_013329855.1 Thermoplasmata archaeon
GACCGCGCGCCCCGGCGATGTCGTACGTCATGCGAAGTCCCCCAGTCCCGCCTGGCCCTCGATGGCCCGCACGTCCACGGTCTCGCCGAGCTGCTCTTTGATCTTCTTCGCCAGGGCCGTCCCGATGCTCGGGATCTTCGCGAGGTCGTTGGGATCCGCCCGCTGCAGGTCGCGGAGCGTGTGATAGCCGCGGCCGAAGAGCGCGCGCCCGCGGACCCGGCCCACGCCTTTCAGGGCGATGAGTTCCAGCAGCTCCTCCTTGACACCGTACTGCACCCGGATCGTGAGACGCGTCAGGGCGCGGACCTTCTTCTTGTTGAAGATCTTGCCCAGCTCGGCCATGGAGTACAGGAGCCATTCCGCCTGGTCCGTGAGCCGCCGCACATCCCCCGGACCGACCCCGAACTTCTTCGTGACCTCTTCCTCCGTGCGCTCCGAGATCCAGTCGTCGAGCAGCGTGGCCGTCTTCACCTCCGCGAGGAAGAAGTCGTAGTCCTCCACGGGGAACGTGAGGTCCTCCTGCTCGATCTTCTGTTCGACCCACGCGTAGTCGCCCCGGCGCAGATAGAGCTTGGGCATGTCCGGCGTGGAGCAGATCGTCCAGAGGGAGTAGAACCGGGCGTCCTTCGTCGACAGAAGAGTGTCGCGCATCTTGACCGCGCTGAGCGGGTCGATGTACAGGTCCGAGGTCCGTTTGCCGAAGAACGTGGGCTTGAGGAACCCGTCCTGGCGGGTGATGAACTCCTCCTTGGCGAGGAAGTCGACTACGTCCCGGATCTTCCCGTGGATCGTGGCCACGTCGCCCGTGAAGGCGAAGAAGGTGCGATTGAAGAAGGAGAACAGGTCCTCTTCCGTGTGCACGTGGCCCGTCGCCACGCTCGCGAGGACGTGCATCCGGAGCGCCGGTTCGGATCCGAGCTTGGACTCGATGGCCTCGGGCTCGCTCCGGAAGTACTCGTCCATGAGCTCGTCGATGTCGTCGATGTCCTTGGCGAACAGGATGGCCTCGCCGTACGTGTCGAACCTCGGACGTCCCGCGCGGCCGCACATCTGCTTGATCTCGAGGACGGGGATGGGCGAGAGGCCCATGTTAAGGTCGTAGCGGTTCAGGTCCCGGACGACGACGCGCCGCGCAGGGGTATTGACCCCCATCGCCAGCGTCGGGGTCGCGGTCAGACAGAGCAGGTGGTGGCGCTTGAACGCCTTCTCGATCAGACTCCGCTGCGCGTTCGTGAGACCGGCGTTGTGGAAAGCGACGCCACCCTCGACGCACTTCGCGAGCCGCGCCGCCATCGAGGTCGGCTCTTCCTGCTCGCGGGAGATGGCCTCCGCAACCTTCGCGAGCTGTTCGCGCTGCTTGTCGGAAAGTCGAGGCTTCAGGTACGCCCCGAGGTTCTTCGCCAACGCCTCCGTGGATCGCCGCGTGTTTACGAAGACAAGGGCTTGGCCACCTGAGCCAATGATGTCCTCGACGAGCCCGGTGAGACCGTCCTCCCCCGTCTTGATTTCCTGGATCGACTCATCGGTGAAGTGCACGAGCCGGTCGTGGTACACGCCCTCCTTGAGCGGCACCGGGCGCCAGTCGCTCTTGATGTGCTCCGCCTCGAGCCACCGCGCGAGCTCTTCGCCGTTCTTGATCGTCGCGCTGAGGGCGAGGACCTGGGCCTTCGGGTTCACCTGCCGCAGCTTGGCCAGGGTGACCTCCAGGGTCGGTCCGCGGTCCGCGTCGTTGATCAAGTGGACTTCGTCGGCCACGACGACCGTGAGTTCCTGCAGCCAGTTCAGCCGATGCCGCAGGAGGGAGTCCGCCCGCTCGGAGGTCGCCACAATCACGTCGAACTTCTCCAGGGAGGGATCGGGGGAATCGTAGTCCCCGATGCTGACGCCCACCTTGAGTCCGAGGGGCTCGAACGCCTTGAGTTCCTCGAACTTCTCCGCGGCCAGGGCGCGGAGCGGCACGATGTACAGGGCCTTGCCGCCTCGGAGGACCGAGACGAGGATGGCGAGGTAGGCCACGAGGGATTGCCCGCTCGCCGTGGGGATGGCGAGGACCACGTTCTCCCCGAGGAGCGCGGGTCCGATGGCAGCGGCCTGCGGAGGATAGAGCTCCTCGATCCCCTGGGCCTTCAGGATGTCCACGATGCGGGGGTCGAGACCCAGGTCCGCGATGCGCATCGGGACCGCCTACAGGCCGAGTCGACATAAAGGTTCCTGGGGGCGAGGCGGACGCGCGCGTGCCGGATGCAGAAACCTCCCAGGAGGCGACCGCGTGGCCATGGCGGAGGCGGTCTCATGGCATCGGAATCCTCCGGAGTGCACAGGCTGCAGGAGTCGGCCGACAGCTGGTTCGTCCGCCACGTCGGGGCGCTGAAGAGCGTCATGCGGATCGTGTTCGGCATCGTCTGGGGCATCGACGGGTTCCTCAAATTCCAGCCCGGCGTCTCCGACTCCCTGGCCGGCATGATCTCCGATGCGAGCAACGGCCAGCCGGGATGGCTCCAGCCCTGGTTCTCGTTCTGGAGCCAGACCGTCTCCGGGAACCCGGCCTTCTTCATGACGACCATCGGTCTCCTGGAGCTCGCCCTGGCGTTCGCCCTGATCTTTGGGTTCCTCCGGAAGATCGCGTACACGGGCGGCTTCTTCCTAAGCATGATCATCTGGTCCGTCCCCGAGGGTTTCGGCGGCGCCTACGGCCCGGGCTCCACGGACATCGGCACGGGCATCATCTACGCGTTCTGCTTCCTCTTCCTCCTGATCCTCAACGCGGCCTTCGGGCCGATCTGCTGGTCCCTCGACGCCCTTCTCGAGAGGCGCTGGCCCGGGTGGCGGCGAATCGCGGAGCTCCGCGGTGAGCCGGAGAGCGGTCCGAGGTCACCTCGGACCCAAAGCCTTTAGGTTCGCGGCCTGTTGCGCTCCGAAGATGGTCGACCTCCGGACGGAGATCGCCGGCGTGCGCCTCCGGAACCCGACGATGCTCGCGTCGGGGTTCCTGGACGAGACGGGCGGCTCCCTCCTCCGCGTGTTCCGCGCCGGGGCCGGGGCGGTCGTCACGAAGAGCAT
>DUJI01000288.1:0-2704 GCA_013329855.1 Thermoplasmata archaeon
AGACAGCAGCGACCACGATGGTCGACACGGCGATTAGTATTGTCCCTCTTTACGGCCCCGCTGTCTCGATCGGTTGGCAATTGGGTATCGGAGTTGCCGTGGGCGCTCAGCTTCTCCTGGGAATGGTGCCGAATCGTCTCGCCGCCCAGATAGTCAGTTCACCTGGCAGTTTGGCTGTATTCTCCTTCGAATATGTTCTTGGGGAGGATATCCCGTCAGCCATCGCGATGGATGCGCTCTCCAGCGTTCTGTCCGCTCTTGGCGACTCTTTGAGACTCTGCAACTCCATGAGTCCTCCAATCCCGACCGTGCTGGTGGCGCCGTAGATGCCTTCCAGTGTCGAGGCGCAAGTTGCGGTGACAGCCGGCGACGTCGGTGGGCGTTTCTCAGTGTACGACAAAGCAGGAGCTCTTGTCGAGGAAGCAGGCGAGCGCATTGTCAGGGTGGCTACAGGGTTCGACATGACAGCCACCACTCCCTGGCGTCGTCTGCTCCCGACGGTCATCTTCCTGGGCTTCAACAAGCCGGTCACGAGTCGGTTGTATGTCACCTCTAACCGTATCGTCCTACTTCGAGAGATCGACTCGTGGCGGCAAGTTATCGGAGATATGACACCGCTCGGGATTCCCAACGCGATTGCGACAAAGGTCGAACTCGATGCCTTGCGGGCAAAAGGCGTCCGCCAATATTGCCAACTGAGACCAGACGCTCTGAGACTCGTGCGGACTCGGAAATCTGCGAAACCAGGCGCGTGGCTGGGTCTACGCCTAGTCGATCACGGTGATGTTCGCTATGCGGTCTCACTCTGGAAAACTGATGGTGAAGACCCTGAGACTCTTTCTTTGATCGAATCTCGTTTTCGTTCCTGAGTGGATGACCGTGCTGACAATTATGCCAGAGCTGGGTTCAGTTGTCGCCCACTTCACCTTACATTCTTATGGGTTTGGGTGCTAGCTCACCCCGTTGCCTTCTTTCAAAGAATCACCAGATTTCCTGTCCCGCATTGGAATATCGCGCCTGAATGAAATGCAGCGCCTATCCCAGAAGGATGTTGGTCGTGGCCAAAGTCTGCTTATCGTGGCCCCCACGGGTTCTGGAAAGACCGAGGCGGCTCTACTTCCCGCCTTGGAGATTCTCACCCCCAGCGACGGTCAACCCATTCGCCTTCTCTACGTCACTCCCTTGCGGGCGCTCAACCGCAATCTCATCGACCGGGTTCAGCGCCTCGTCGCCGGCACGGATCTCGTCGCGGCGGTCCGCCACGGCGACACCCCCACCTCGGAGCGTCGTAGGCAGGCCACTCATCCCCCGGACATCCTAGTCACCACGCCGGAGACCCTCCAGGCCATCCTTCCCGGCAAGGTGATGCAGCGCCACCTGCGCAACGTGCGCTTCGTGATCATCGACGAGGTGCACCAGTTCGCGGAGGACCGCCGCGGCGTGCAGCTCGCGGTCGCCCTCGAACGCCTCCGGCGCATCACGGAGAAGGACTTCCAGCGCATCGGCCTCTCCGCCACGGTCGGCCACCCGGAGCAGATCGCCGCCCTCTTCGGCGGCGAGAAGCCCCTCGAGGTCCTCCTCTCGCCCCTGGAGAAGAAGATGGAGTACCGCGTGGAGTGGCCGCGCCCCATCGACAAGGACTTCGAGACGGCGCGGGACCTCTACATCTCCCCGGAGGCCGCCGCCTCCCTCTCCGAGATCGACGACACCCTGGACGAGAGCCGCTCCACCCTGGTCTTCGTGAACGCCCGTCCCCTCGCGGAGCTCCTCGGCTCGCGCCTCGCCATGGTTCGCACGGATGTGGGCGTGCACCACGGCTCCTTGCCCCGGGAGGAGCGCGAGCGCGTGGAGACCGGGTTCAAGGCGGGGACGATCAAGGGCCTGGTATGCACGTCGACCCTGGAGTTGGGGCTGGATCTTGGCTCGATTGACCGTGTCGTCCAGTACATGTCCCCGCGACAGGTCACCTCGTTCATCCAGCGCGTGGGGCGCTCCGGGCACACGCTCGAGCGCACCTCGAAGGGGACCATCCTCGCCGTCTCCGGGGACGACGCGATCGAGTCCGTCGCGGTCGTCCAGGCGGCGGAGGCCAAGGACCTCGAGCCCCTCCACGTCCACACCAACGCCCTGGACGTCCTCGCGCACCAGATCGTCGGCGCCGCCCTGGACCGGGGAGGGACCGCGGATTTTCGTGAAATACGGAAGACGATCAGGAAAGCAGGGCCCTACCACGGCCTCGAGGACGAGCNNTCGTCGTCGAGGCGTTCGACCGCTTCCTGATCGTCCACGCGGCCTTCGGCGAGGTCGTCAACGTCACCCTGGGCGACCTCCTGGAGGAGCTCCTCGCCCGGAAGCACCTGGTCCGGTTCTGGTGGACGGACCCCTATCGCATCCTGTACGAGCTCGTCGCGGACACGCGCGAGCTCGACGTGGAGGCGGTCGTGGACGACCTCTTGCGGATCGACGACGAGACGCTGGAAGGCGGAGTGCAAGCGCTCTTGGAGGACCACCTGCCCCTCGGCTACTACATGAAGTTCATCGCGGAGCGCTTCGGAGCGATTCGCCGCGGCTTGACCATGGGCGAGGGCGAGATGAACTCCCTCGAGGTGCGCTTCGCGAACACGCCGATCGCCGACGAGGCCGTGCGGGAGGCGCTCCTGCTCCACGCGGACTTCGAGCGCGTGCGGGAGATCATCGGGAAGAT
>DUJI01000288.1:2727-3494 GCA_013329855.1 Thermoplasmata archaeon
ACGAGGCCGTACTGGAACGAGCCCCAGGCGAAGCCGAAGATGTACTAGGTCTGTAGTTGACGGGGCTCGTCTGAGCTGCACTGACCCCGTGCCCTCGTCGCGCTGCGGCCTGCGCGCGCACGGAACTCTCAAGGTGGCGGAGTCTCATTCAGTTGACATGGGCTGGTCCCTTCTTCGACTCTGGGCTGTAGGCGCCTGCGCGGTCTCCGCCCTTCTCCTCCTGTTCATGGCCTACCTGATCCCGCTCCCGTTTGTGGTCCCCCAGGACTACTCGGACCGCGTGGCTGTGTCCGCGGTCGCCCTCGCCGTTCTGTTCCTGGGCGTCATCGGCTTCGTCGCGATCGCCTTAATCCAGCGTAGCGCATGGCGTCGGGATCGAGGCGTCTCATTGGCGCTGCAGGCCGCCGGGGCCGCCATGGCACTCCTCGCGTACCTCGGCACGGGAATCGGAGCCTAGGAAGACGGGAACCTCGTCGGCCGGTTCTGAGGGCATTCGGAACCGGTCGCTCAGGGCTTGGTCCGGATGATCCCGCGGGTCGACCCGGCGAGGACCATCTTGCCGTCCTGGTTGTGGCATTCGAAGTCCACAGCGACGGCCAGGTGCCCCGCCTCGGGGTGGGCCCCCGTCACAACGGCCTCGGCCCGGATCGTATCGCCCACGAA
Source organism: Thermoplasmata archaeon (assembly GCA_013329855.1). GTDB lineage: Archaea > Thermoplasmatota > Thermoplasmata > RBG-16-68-12 > RBG-16-68-12 > RBG-16-68-12 > RBG-16-68-12 sp8695u. The sequence continues at coordinate 3,391 of DUJI01000288.1, forward strand.
GACGGGTCGGAGGAACTCGAACGTCATCTCCCGCGCGATGTAGTCGAGGTCGCCCCCGATCTTGGTAGGAATCGTCGCGGTCAGTAGCCCATGCACCATGATTC
>DUJI01000147.1 GCA_013329855.1 Thermoplasmata archaeon
CGCCGACCGAGTCCACCCAACGCGAGTAGCGGACCCTGTGGTGCCCGTCGATTCTCAGCCGGATAAGCCTATATCCCGGGAACGACTCCGTCGCCCCGGCGGCCCCCGGACGCGACCGCCCATCGAGGTGACCCCATCGGCGTCGTGGATTGGACCACCGGGTTCCTGCAACGGTTCCTCGGCCTGGACCGCTCGGACGTGAGCAACCTCTCCGCCCTCTACTTCGCCACGTTCATCATGCGGGCCGCCGCCTTCGCGGGGGTCGCGGTCATGCAGCAGGTCATCCTCCCGGGCCAGGCCAACGCGTTCTGGCACGGCCTCCTGTTCGCCGTGTACCCGGTCGCGGAGATCGCCACCGTGGGATACTTCGGGGCCCAGTGCGACGAGCACGGCCGGAAGCGCATCCTGATCTTCGCCCACGTGATCACGGCCGCCGCGGTCCTCCTGTTCGTCCTGAGCATCGGCTCCTACGTCCCCGAGGTCGCCAAGGCGTACCTGGCCGCCGTCTTCTTCACCATGTTCGGCATCGGTGCGGGCGCGAAGGTGGCGTCGACCCTGGCCATGGTCAACGACCACAGCTCGCTCCGGAACCGCGCCCAGCTCATGGCCGTCTTCGACCTGGTCACGTTCGGCGGTCTGGCGGGCGGCTTCGGGGCGGGTTTCCTCGCTCTCTCCGCCCTGCACTGGAGCCCGGACTCGGTCCTCCTGATCGCGGGCGCGGGCGTCGTCCTGTCCGTAATCCTCGTGTGGTTCTTCGTCCAAGACGCCCGGTTCGTGCCCGCCCCGCCCCTTGGGACGCTCGGCCTGCTCAAGGAGGTCTTCCGGAACAAGGACATCATCCGGCTCCTGCCCGTGTACATCCCCGTGGTCGCGCTGTACGGCTACGTGCTCACGTTCACGGACCAGATCATCGCGGGGCACGGGAGCGCACCCATCCCGATCATGACCCTGACCGTGATCGTCCTGGCGTTCGGCGTGCCCCTCGCCGTCTCCCTCGTCGCCTTCGGCCGCTGGTCCGACGTGGCCCGCCTGCGGCGGCCGTTCATGCTCATCGGCCTCGGCTGCTTCGGCGGGCTGGCCGTCCTGTTCTCCCTCGCCACGGAGCCGGGAGGCGGAATGGACCCCAACTACCTCTACGGGGTGTGGCCCGGCATCGCCGCGTTGTCGTTCGGCGCGGGCACGTTCCCCCCCGCCGCCTTGGCCTACCTGGGCGATGTGATCCACCGCGACGTCTCCGGCACGAGCTTCGGGATCTACTCCCTGATCTTCGGCTCGGGCCTCATCGTGGGCCCGATCATGGGCGGCGCCCTCACGGTGACCTACGGCCCCGTGGCCTTCGCGATCATCGCCCTGAGCCTCATCGCGATCTCCGCGGTCGCCGTCCTGTTCCTGCGGGAGCCCGCGAGGAACCACGCAGCCGCGGAAGCGGCGAGCGCGGCGGCGGACCCGCCGCAGACCAAGTGACCGCGGTCCGGCGCACCCCGGTCAAGGCTATGTACAGCGCCGTCCTTCGGGGAGCCGAATGAACCGGCGGCGGCTCAGCCCGATGCCCTACATCCCGGGCGAGCTCCGCTCCAAGACGCTCTCCCACCTCGTCGCCATCGTGGCCATCGTCGTGGCCGGCACCCTCGTGTTCGCCCTCGTGGACGGCCAGTCCCTCGGGGACAGCTTCTACTTCATCGTCATGGTCATGACGCTCATCGGGGCGGCCAACCCGCACACCTTCGCGGGCGAGCTCGTCGCGATCCTCGTGGCCGTCCTGTCCGTCGGCGTCATCCTCTCGTTCATGACCCAGATCCTCGGCCCCGCGGCCCTCACGGCGTACTGGGGGGCCCACCGGGCCCGGAAGGCGAGTCGCATGAAGAACCACATCGTGCTCTGCGGATACTCGGATACGGCGCGCGTGATCCTGAGACACCTCCCCAAGGACCAGGTCCTCGTCGTCGTGAAGGACCGGGCCACGGCCGACGCGCTGACGGAGCAAGGCTCCGCTGCGATGGTAGGCGACTACGAGACCGTCGAGGTCCTGCGCCGGGCCGGCGTCTCCGAGAGCCGCGCGGTCATCGCGGCCTCCCCGGAAGACTCGGAGAACGCGTTCATCTGCCTCACCTCGAAGAAGATCGCTCACGACGTCCCGGTGTACGCCACGGTCTCGTCCCAGGAGAACCTGGAGAAGCTCCGCGAGGTCAAGGCGGACCACATCATCTCGCCCGCCTTGCTGAGTGCGGAGGCCATCCTGAAGAGCCTGGCGGCCGCTCCGTCCTCCGCCGCGTGACCCCGGGGCCGTTCGCCGCCGTGATTCCCGCGGCGCCGGGTTGAAGTAGAGGCGGGCCGACGCCTCCCGCGGATGCCCGAAGGCGGCGGACCGCTCGGTCTCGACGCCGAGACGTTGCTCATGGCCGGAGGGTTCGTCCTCGTGTTCGCCCTCGTCGTCGTCTTCATGACCTTCTCCTTCACGCCCATGCTGGTCTACATCTGCGTGCCCGGCGGCGTGCTCCCCGCGGCGATCGCCCTCCTCTTCGGCGCGATCGAATGGCACCGCGAGAAGCAGCTCAAGGAGTTCGCGGCCCTGCTCGGCCGCTACCGCCGCGTGCGCATGGACGACCTCGCGGCCAAGTCGGGCAAGACGTCCGTGGAGACGGAGCGGCTCCTCACGCGCGCCCTCCAGCTCAAGTACGTGGATGGCGTCGTGGACCGCGCTACGGGGGAGTTCGTCCTCGCGGGCGCAGAGAAGGAGCAGGTGTTCGTCGAGCGCTGCCCGCATTGCGGAGGCATCGTGAACCGCTGGGCGTTCCCGGAGGAACGCTTCCCGTGTCCATACTGCGACGTCGCGGTCGATGTCCCCTCCGCGGCCTCGAACGCTTCGATGGGGGCGCACTGACCGCCGCGTCTCGCCATCCTTATATAGCTCCTGCAAATTAGGACGCACTCCGCCCTACGAGGAACCAGCTTGGCACGGGGATTGTTCGCGGCACGGAAGCTCAAGGTCGAGCGGCAGACGCATCGCTGGTCGGACCGGTACTACAAGCGCCGCGTGCAGCACCTGAAGGAGAAGTCCGACCCGCTCGAAGGCTCGCCCCAGGGCAAGGGAATCGTCCTCGAGAAGGTGGCCATCGAGGCCAAGCAGCCCAACTCCGCGCTGCGCAAGTGCGTGAAAGTCCAACTCGTGAAGAACGGACGGCAGATCACCGCGTTCGCCGTGGGCGACGGCGCGATCAACTTCATCGACGAGCACGACGAGGTCCTCGTCGAGGGGATCGGCGGCCGCATGGGCCGGTCCTACGGGGATATCCCGGGTGTGCGGTACAAGGTCATCCAGGTGAACGGCGTCTCCCTCGACGAACTCGTGCGGGGCCGGAAAGAGAAGCCGGTGAGGTAGGTCTCGTGGATCCGGAAGAGAAGCCCGAGCCATCCGAACCGGAGACGCCGGAGCCCGCGACGCCGGCCCCGCCCCCGGAGACACCCGTCCTGCCGCCACCGGAGTCCACGCCCGCGGAGCCGTCCGCGCTGCCCGAGCCGGCGCCCGAGCCGCCGGCCCCCGCGGAGGGCGAGGAGGGCGCCGAGGCGAAGCCCAAGAAGGAGGCCAAGAAGCCGAAGAAGCGGCCTCCCTACGAGATGAAGCTCTTCGAGAAGTACGACCTCGCAGACATCACGGTCCACGACCTCGGGCTCGCCAAGTACATCAACCTGAACCCGATCGTCATCCCGCACACGGGCGCTCGATGGGCCGCCAAGCCCTTCGGCAAGCAGCACGCGAACATCGTCGAGCGCCTGATCAACGGGATGATGCGGACCGAGGTCTACACGGGGAAGAAATCCAAGGCCTACCGCGTCGTGCGGACGTCGTTCGAGATCCTCGAGAAGAAGGCGAACAAGAACCCCGTGCAGGTCCTCGTGGAGGCCCTCGAGCATGCGGCGCCCCGCGAGGAGATCACGCGCCTCCGGTTCGGCGGCATCTCCGTGCCGCGCGCCGTGGACATCTCGCCGTCGCGGCGGCTCGACATGGCCCTTCGGAACATCACCCAGGGCGCCGTCGCGGCGACGTTCAAGAACAAGAAGCCCGTTGAGGAATGCCTCGCGGACGAGATCTTCCTCGCGTCCAAGGGCGACATGCAGAGCTCCGCGATCGCGAAGAAGGAAGAGCTCGAGCGGGTCGCCGGCTCGGCGCGGTGACGCCTCGCTCCTCCCCCGGAGCGAAGCTTTAATAAAGGCAAGCCATGTGCGATGCCATCTCATTGAGATTCCTCCCCAGGTGACATGCGTATGGGACGCAAGGAAGAGAACATCAAGAAGACCCAGGCCCTTCTGCACAAGAAGGCGCAGATCCGGAACATCGGGACCGCGGCCCACATCGACCACGGCAAAACGACACTTTCGGACAGCCTAATAGCGGGGGCGGGGATGATCTCCGAGGAACTCGCCGGGTCCCAGCTGTTCATGGACTACGACGAGCAGGAGCAGGCCCGCGGCATCACGATCAACGCGGCCATCGCCTCCATGGTCCACGAGTTCGAGGGCCAGCCCTACCTGATCAACCTGATCGACACCCCGGGCCACGTGGACTTCGGCGGCGACGTGACCCGCGCGATGCGCGCTATCGACGGCGTGATCATCCTCGTGGACGCGGTCGAGGGCATCATGCCCCAGACGGAGACGGTCATCCGCCAGGCGCTGAAGGAGCGCGTGCGCCCCGCCCTGTTCATCAACAAGGTGGACCGCCTGGTCAACGAACTCAAGATCACGCCGGAGCAGATGCAGCAGCGCTTCGTGAAGATCATCACGGAGGTCAACGCGCGCATCCAGAAGCAGCTGCCCGACGACCTGAAGGACAAGTGGGCGCTCAACGTGGAGTCGGGGAACGTGGCCTTCGGCTCCGCGTTCCACAAGTGGGCCATCTCGGTCCCGTTCATGAAGCGATCCGGAATCACGTTCAAGGACGTCTACAAGCACTGCCAGGAGGGCACGATGAAGGAGCTGGCCAAGAAGGCGTCCCTCCACCAGGTCGTCCTCAACATGGTCATCCGGCACCTGCCGAACCCCCTCGAGGCCCAGAAGACCCGGATCCCCGTGATCTGGAAGGGCGACCTCGAGTCCCCGGTCGGCAAGTCCATGATGACCGTGTCGGAGAGCGGCCCCGTGGCGTTCATGGTCACGAAGATCATCGTGGACCCCCAGGCGGGCGAGGTCGCCGCCGGCCGCCTCTACTCGGGCAAGATCGTCCGCGGACAGGAGCTGTGGGTCATGGGGATGCCCAAGCCCCAGCGCGCCCAGACGGTCGCCATGATCGTCGGCCCGGACCGCATCCCCGTCGAGGAGATCGACGCGGGCAACGTGGTCGCCGTCGTCGGCCTGCGCGACGCCGTCGCGGGGTCGACCGTCAGCGACGACAAGGACATGCAGCCCTTCGAGAAGATCGTCCACTACTCCGACCCCGTGGTCACCGTGGCCGTGGAGGCCAAATCCACCTCGGACCTGCCCAAGCTCATCGAGGCCCTCCGCCTCCTCGCGAAGGCGGACCCGAGCATCCAGGTCGAGATCAACCAGGAGACGGGCGAGCACCTGATCAGCGGGATGGGCGAGCTCCACCTGGAGATCCTCGTGGACCGCCTGACCCGCGAGTTCAACGTGGGCGCGAACGTGGGCAAGCCGCAGGTCGCGTACCGCGAGACCATCCGCAAGCCGATCTCGATCCGCGGCCGCCACAAGAAGCAGTCGGGCGGCCACGGCCAGTTCGGCGACGTGCACATCGACATCAAGCCGCTGCCGCGGGGCTCGGGATTCGCCTTCGACAGCACCGTCGTCGGCGGCTCCGTGCCGCGCCAGTTCATCCCCGCGGTCGAGGCCGGCGTGAAGGC
>DUJI01000155.1 GCA_013329855.1 Thermoplasmata archaeon
CCGCGTCGACCAGCGGTAGAGGAGCTCATAGAGGTCCATCGCCCAGCCGGGAAATCGGCCGGATACGAGGATCGGGATCCAGGTGACCAGGACTGACAGTCCGGCCGCGATGCCGAGGACCATGAGGATGAGGAAGTACGTGCTCAGGTGGTGAGTCATCACGAGGGCGAGCGACACGACGAGGAGGGGGACCAGGCTCCGCGGGTCCCGCCGCAGGCGCACGAAGAGGAGGAGGCCGCTGAACGCGAGGAGGTCGCCCAGCGTGGCGGGGGCCGTGTGGGACGTCGAGTAGACGTGGGGCATGACGCCCGCGACGAAGGCCGCGACGAACAGGGCGACCCGGTCGTCCCGGACGACGTCCGCGGACAGGAGGAAGATTGGGAGGACCGCCAGACCGCCCAGGATGGGGACGACGAGATTGAGGACCGTGGGCAGATCGATCCCGCCGAGTCCGAGGGCTGCGTCCTGGACGAAGAACATCCCGGGGAACCAAGGGTACGTGGTCCCCCAGCCGAGGTAGTGCGTCGGCATCACCCCGTTCTGCGAGACGAACCGCAGGATGCCGAAGTACTCCCCGAAGTCCGCGCCCCAGTACAGGGACGTCAGCAACGGCGAGAGCCGGATCGCGATCGCGGCGACCACGATGGCCGCGAGGGCGAGGGCGGTGGACCTCCTCACTGCGCCGCCAACCGAGGCCGGCTACTTGAGGGTTGTCTCCCGCGTGCGACAGCATCTCGCCGCGCGAAGGGTGCTCCATCTCCGAAACCGCCGGAGAGGCCCGTTCACGGGTTCACCTGTCCGCCGCGATTCGTCAATGTCGGTAGCCTCGGAGGAAGTCGCGCGGGGGTTCCTCAGTTACGGACGCGTCCAGACGGACCGGACCGTCAGCCTTGGCGCGTGCCCGCAGACCACGAGCTCCTGCGGGCACATCCGGACAGATTGGAGCTCCGCCAGGTCCGCGACTCATGGGCGCCGATGGAGTCGCGACGGGGTGTGCGGGCGGTTGCCCGCCATCACCAGGAAGTCGTAGCAAGGTCTTTTATCTGGAACGGCCGCATGCCTCCGCGAATGGCCCAACCGCAGATCCTGCTGCAGCGCAGCCGATTCCTGGCCAAGACTGTCCTGGCGGGAGCCGCTGTGCTCTTGGTGCTCCTTGTGGCCATCCCTTTCATCGTGCCGCACCAGAGTCTTCCCGAGCAGATCATCGTCTTCGTCTCCCTCTTCATCTTGATTGCGGCGTTGGTGGCTGGGACTGCGACCGCCTACCTGTTTATGACACGCGCGCCTACCATTCAACTCTCTGAACCCGGCCCTCGGGCAGGGTCCGAGGGCCAAGGTCCCGCGTCAACGGCGGCGGAAGTGGAGGATCTGGTCATGCGCTTGCTCGACGGCGATGAACGGCGCCTGATGCGCCTGATCGTGCAGTCCCGGGGAGACGTCCTCCAGCGGGACTTGGTTACGGCCACGGCCTTCTCCGACGCGAAGGTGAGCCGTCTCCTCGATCGGCTCGAGGAACGCGGACTGGTCGTCCGGGAGCGCCAAGGGATGACGAACCGCGTGCGCCTCCTCCTCCGGCAGAAGTAGCCTTCGCCGGGCCTTTTGCACGAATCCGCAACGGCTTGCAGTTCCCGGCACGCAGGTCTAAGGGCTTTTTCAGCGTTCAAAGACACCGGACCACAGGGGAGGTTGCAGGCATGGCAAGCCAACGGATGAGTCCGCTCACTTGGTTGGGGGTCGCTCTCGTCGTCGCGATTGCGCTAATGGTGATCCTGGGCGTTCTCAGCTTCTCGACATACGGCGGGTACTACGGCATGATGGGCAGCGGATCGTGGGGATGGGCCCTCCTGATGATGGGGATTCCCGCCGTGATTCTGATCGTGATCCTCTTGGCCGCTCTCGGTGGACTGAGAGAACCCGCGGGCTACCCCGTCAACGTGCCTCCGTCCCAGAATCCGCTGGAGATCCTCGAACAACGCTACGCGCGAGGTGAGCTGACCCGGGAAGATTACCTGAAGATCCGGGATGACCTCGCCCACGGGCCGAGCCACTCCTGAGGTGGCCTTCGTGTCCGACTCCATTCCGTGCCAGGAATGCGGGGCCCACGTGAAGGCGGAGAACGAAGGCGCTCACATGCGGAAGGTCCACCCGAACGTGGCCTTCGAGCCCAGGAAGGACCGCGGGAGCCGTCCCTCGAAACCCCGCTTCTACGTGACTTCCGGAACCAAGAAGGTCGTTTTCGTGGTTCTCGTTGCGTTCGTTCTCATCGCTGCGAGCACGATGCTGTACCTGTCGACCCAAAAGGGCATCCCCATCGACCCGAACGCGAAGGCGCTGCAGGTGTCCATGGCCGGCTTCAGTCCGAGCACCCTTACCGTGAAGGCGGGTACCCCCCTGAAGATCGACTTGATCAACATGGACAACGGGTACCACACGGACGGCGGCGGCTGGCACAACTTCGCGATTGATGCCTTCGGGATGAACGTCAGCGTGGAGCCCCTCGGTCAGAAGGTCTTCACCGTCCCCACGGGCACACCGGGCACCTACGGATGGTATTGCAGCGTGTGCTGCGGCGGGCGCGAGAGCCCGTCCATGAACGGACAGGTCATCGTGGAACCGTAGGGGTCGATCCGTTGCGACTCGCTCCCTCGACGGCCACCGTCTTCGGCGCGGCCGCCGGCGTCGCCGCCTTGGCTGTTTCGACAGGCGGCAGCGTGACGCCGTGGATCGTGGCCCTCGCCGGCCTCGCGGATGGTTTCAACCCCTGCTCATTCGCGGGCCTCCTCGTCTTCGCGAGCGTGACCACGGCCGCCTTCGAACGAGATGTCCTGGATTGCCATTCAGCGAACATGACGGAAGCTGCACCCCAGAAACGCCGGAGGATCGTGCGGAACGGAGCCGTGTACATCGCTGGCCTCTTCGCCACCTACATGGCCCTTGGACTCGGTCTTCTCAGTGCGATGAACCTCCTCACGGAGGGACACTGGATTGGGAAGGCGGCAGCCCTGATGAGCATCGGGATGGGCTTGTGGATCCTCCGCGATGGGCTCTTCCCCGAGAGCCGCTGGAAACTCGAGATGCCCCGCTTCACGCGGCCCAGGGTCCACAAGGCCTTCCAGGCCACCTTCGTCCCCGCCGTGTTCACGGCGGGCGTCCTCGTGGGCCTGTGCACGGTTCCCTGCACAGGCGGGATCTACCTGGGTGTCCTCGCCCTCCTGTCAGCTCAGGGCGCGGCCGGGACCGGGTTTGGGCTACTCGTGCTGTACAATGTGATGTTCATCGTCCCCTTGGTGGCCGTGCTGGTGTTGGTCACCAGCCGCCCGACGTACCGCGCCGTGGCCCGCTGGCACCTCCGCACGAAGAACCTCGTCAAGTTGGCCTTGGGCGGCGTCATGCTGGCCCTGGGACTCTTCACCCTCCTGATTCTTACCTGAGGCCAGATGGCGGGCGCGACCGAAGGTGGACTTGCGGCACGTACGGGGCGAAGAATACGAACCGTGGGTGTAGGGCGACAAGGCGAAGCCATAGGATTGCTTAGGGAAAGGCGGACGTGAGCCGATGTACGACCGAAGTGCCGACGCGGATCAACGCTATGCACGAGGCGAAATCACGCGGGAGGAATGGCTGCGGCAGAGGACGTCGTCGCCGAGCGGTGCTCGCCCTCCCGTCTCGCAGGGTCCCCCGCCTCCGACCCGCCCGTCGGCAGGTTCCGGTCGCAAGCTCTTCCTGATCGTCGCGGTCATCGTGGTCGTCGTGGCGATCGCCGTCGCGGC
>DUJI01000176.1 GCA_013329855.1 Thermoplasmata archaeon
CGGCGTCAGGAGGCTCACCTCGACGATGACCCGGGTGAGCTCGGCGGGCTTCAGCGGAGGGAAGCGTGGGTCCTCCGCGGCGCCCTCCGCGCTCTTCACGACCGCCTTCAGAAGCGGGAAGAAAGGCTCCGGATACCCAATGCATCCCCGGAGCTTCTCGTAGGGATCCTGGACGCCGTGCTTGCTCAGGGTGACGAAGGCCCCCGCCTTCTCCTCGAAGAGTTTCGGGACCACGAAGGAACGCATGGATCGACCCTCAACGAACGCCTCCAGGGCCTCGCGGGCGATCTGCACCGCGAGGGTTCCCTCCTGGTCCGAGTAGCGCATCTCCTCGGCAATGTTTCGTGCGTCCCTTAACGTTGTCGTAGGGTGGGGCGGCGCACGTCACGGCGGCTCGACGCAAACCTTTTATCGACCCCGGACCCTAAGTCGGCACGGCGATCCTATGAAGGCGCGCGTGCCCGTCGTGGAAATCATGAGCGCGACTCCCGTCACGATCTCCGCGGACGCCAGCGTGGCGGAGGCGGCCACGGTCATGCGGGACCTCGAGGTGGGCAGCCTGGTCGTCCTCGAGGACGACCGGCCCATCGGGATTGTCACGGAGCGCGACGTGGTCACCAAGGTCGCGGCGGCGAATCGGCCCTTCCAGGCCACGAGCGTCCGGGACATCATGACGGCGCCCCTCGTCGCAGTCCATCCTCACCAGGAGGTCGTGGAGGCCGCGAAGGTCATGGCGGCGCGCAAGATCCGCCGCCTGCCCGTGATCAAGGAGGGCAAGCTGGTGGGCATAATCACGGAGAACGACATCATCCGCGTGTGGCCCCAGCTCATTGAGGTCACCCGGGAGTGGGACAAGGCGGGCCTGGAGTCCCAGTTCGCGAAGGGTGTGGAGGGACACTGCGACGCCTGCGGCGTCTACTCCACGAACCTGGTCTGGGACCGCAGCCTCCTCGTGTGCCCGGAGTGTAGGCCGGGATAATCGGAAGGAAAGTTTATAGTCCGGCCTTCGGCTTTCCGCCGCAGTGGCCCGGCTCGTCAAGATTTCTCAAGAGGAACTGGACTCCGTGCGCAAGCTCTACGAGAGCGTCATGTCGTACGCGTGCCACGGGCTCTTCTTCCGCGAGGGCATGGTCCTCGCCGACGAGATCGTCAAGACGCTCCCTCCGAATCAGGATCCGCTCGACGCGGGCCGTGAAATGATCCTGGATCGCGGCTGGGCCGAGGACGTCCTGTTCACGACTTCCGGTGCGCGCGTCCGTGGCTCCATCGAGGTCTCCCCCGGGTCGGATATGGAGACGTGCCACCGCCTGCGGGGCATCCTGTCCAAAGTCCTCGAGGCGAAGACGAAGCAGCGCATTCGGCTCAACGAGGTCGAATGCGTGAGCACGGGGGCCAAGGAGTGCGTGTTCGAGCGGGAGGGGAACTCGTGACCAGCCTCGAGGAGATGATCCGGGCGCTGAAGGACGTCGTGGGCGCCGAGGCCGTCGCCGTGATCAACCGGGACGGTGGCGTCGTCGCTGCGACGCTTCCGGAGGGCGTCTCCCAGGAGACGTTCTCCATCATGTGCGCGGCGATTCTGGGCGCGGGGATGACCGCGGCCACGGAGTTGCACCATGCGGCCCCCGCTCGCGTGATTCTAGAGTCCAGGGACGCCACCATCCTCATCGAGGAGATCGGCCGGCGCGCCATGCTCGTCCTCGTAGTACCGCCCGAGCGGTCCCCCGAGAGCCTCGCCACCGCGATCTCGCGCTTCGGTCAGGCGGCGGAGAGAGAGCTCAGCTGACCGTTCCGCGGCAAGGATTAAGGCCGGGGCCCCGATGGGCGTGCCGCGGGCCCGTGGTCTAGTGGTGATGACGCGACTCTTACAAAGTCGAGATCGTCGGTTCGATTCCGACCGGGCCCACTTCCTGAGAGACGCCGGTGTAGCGGTCGCCGCGAAGCCGTTCATACAGTTCGCACGACAGCTTTAACCGCGCCTGCGTCCGTCGTCCCCGGGGAACACGCCATGTGCCTGGGAATCCCAGCGCGGGTCGTTGCCGTCCGAGGCAAGCAGGCGGTACTCGACCTGCGAGGTAGAGAGGTCGTCGCAGATGCCAGCGCCGTCTCCGTGTCGCCCGGCGACTACGTACTTGCGTACTCCGGATTGATCGTCCAGGTGCTCTCGCGGGAGGAGGCCGAGGAGACGCTCGCCCTCCTCGACCAAGTTGAGCGGGCCGCACCCGTGACACAGTGAGCCGCGAGACGCGGTTGTTTCCCGCAGGCCCTGCCGTCTCATATGGGCGCTTCGATCATCGTGATGGTCTGGAGCGTACCCGGGCTCTTCCGGATTCGGTTGCGAATCACCCTGGCCATGGTGACCGTGTCCGGGGCCTGCAGGGTCAGGATGTAGTCGTAGTCCCCGAAGAGGAAGTTGATTTCCTCGAGGCCCGGGATGTTCTGAAAGGAGTCGATTGCCTCCCTTTCCTTACCCGTGGCGATTTTCACAAGAATGAACGCGCGCATTCACGGCCCCGGCCCGGGACCGTCAAGCGGCTACAAAGACGTGATGATGCGTCTGAAAGTACAGGTCGTGGGTTTCCTTGTCTCCCCTTGCTGCAACCGGGCTCGGCTGCAACCCTCACGCGCGCTTCGTCCGTGCGGTAGATCCTTCGGACCGAGCGGTGTTGGGTCGGCTCGCCTGGACCGTCCGGTCACCAGAGCGACAGGCCCTCTTTGGGATTCTCGGGGCGTACGAGGGTAGAATCCACGCTTTGAGTTCCCTCGATGAACGTCGCCGTGCGTTCCACACCGGGGAGGTGCCGAATGTGGTTTGTCATGACCTTGGCCATCTCCTGGGGCGTGTCTGCTTCGACTTCCACCAGATACTCGTACTCGTCGAACAAATAGAAGACATGGCGCACCTGCTCGATGGAGCCGAGGTTGCTGAAGAACTCGGTTTCCTTCCCTGCCGCTAGGTTGAGGAGCACGACACCCCACACGCTAATCGCCTCCGGCACGGCTCGGTCGCGCCTTGGCCGGTGTCATTGTTGACATGGTCTCCGGTTCCAATGGATATTTCGAAAATATTCACGTAATCCTCGGCCGGGAAAGATATACTGAATATTCTGCTTCTCGGAAGTGTCGAATCGCGCTCAAATCCAATGCGGCTTGGGCGGCGTGATCGAGGTGCCGGAGGCTGCCGTCTAGGGCGAATCCCTCCGTGCAATCAGTCATGGTGTCCTTCATCGTCTATTAGTAACCATTCACATTCTCCAGCGTTG
>DUJI01000094.1 GCA_013329855.1 Thermoplasmata archaeon
CAGACCCGCTCGGCGGCGCTCCACGATCTCCTGGCCGCCTTCGTGGCCCGCGTCCCCGCCCTGTTCGTCTTCGTGTTCGTCCTCTTCATCGCGGCCGTCGTCGTCCGCGTCCTCCACCGGTTCGGCGCGTACCTCCGCGGAGAGCTCAAGGCGAAGCCCCGGCGCGTCGCGCCGGCGGGCGCCCTCGCGTTCGCGGAGATCGTCCTGAAGTACATCATCTACATCGTCGCGCTGGTCGCCGCGGTCCTGGGGAGCATCCGGGCCCTGCCCGCCTCCGACCAGTCCGCCATCCAGCAGACGGTCGGCGTGATTCCCGGGATCGAGCCCATCGCCCTCCTGGGGATCCTGGCGGGCCTCCTGGCCATCGTCGTCGCGGACCGGTTCGTGGACTCCATCTTCGAGGACATGAAGCACCATGGCGCGAAGTTCTCGCCCCGCGCCCTGGACGAGCTGAAGAGCGTCGCGCGGTACGCCGTGTGGATCATCGGGGCGGTCGTCCTCCTCTTCATCATTCTGGCCCTGGTCCTGAGCGGGGACCGGCTCGTGATCTTCGCCGTGGGCTTCGTGACCCTGATGATCGCCCTGGCCTTCTTCGCGTTCTCCCCGATCCAGAACGCGCTGGCCGGATTCACCCTGATGCGGACGGACCCGTTCGACGTGGGCCAGCGGATCAAGATCGGCGACGAGCTCGTGGGCGACGTCCTGGGCATGACCCTTTCCCTGACCACCGTGCGCACCCTCCGGAACGAGATCGTTCAGGTCCCCAACACGCGGCTCCTCCAGACCTCCGTGGTGAACTTTTCCCGGTCCAAGCCCTACGCAATCTTCGTGGAAGTGCCCATGGGCTTCGAAGTCGCCCACGACCGGGTGAAGGCGCTGCTCCTCCAGGCCGCGGCGGAGACGGACGGCATCGTGAAGGAGCGGCCCGCGGAGGTCTTCGGCAAGGAGATCGAGGGCGCCTCCATCCTGTATCAGCTCTTCGCCTACACGGACCAGCCCGAGCGCATGAAGGAGATCAAGTCCGCCCTGGTCTTCCGCGTCCAGGAGCTCTTCGCGGCGGCGAACATCCGGCCCGTGGGGCCGGCGTCATCCCGATGACGGCGGCGTCCCGCGGCGAAGGATGAGCACGGGGCACTTGGCCAGCTTCACGATGCGGTCTTCCACGGGGCTCAGGGAGTACCGGTGGAGCCCTCCGGGGGACGACGCCTGGATCAGGAGGAGGGAGGCCTCCGCGGACTCCTGGATCGCAATGGGCTCCCACGCGCGGGTGTACACGATCCGGTGGTCCACGGGGATTCCGAGCTTGTGGGCCTTCTCCAGGAAGGGGGTGGCCTCCGCCTTGACCCGGCTCGCATCCGCCGGCTCCGCGGCGAGGCTCACCACGTCGATTGTGGGCCGCTCGTCCGCGGCGAGGATCAGCGCGAGGTCCCCGACCCCCTGAAGGCTCCAGATGGGAGACGAGAGGATCACGATCTTCCGCAACGGGTGCTCGATCCCCTTCGTCTTGAACACGACGATGTCGCAGGGCGCGTTCTCGATCAGGTAGTCGATGTTGCTCCCCAGGATCCGGCGGTCGCCCTCCGTCCGCTCGCCGCGCCACCCCATGACCAGGAGGTTGACCGCCTCCTCGCGGATCGTGTCCAAGATGATCTCGTACGGCTTGTACCCGATCTTGACCACGGGGCGCGTGTCCACGCCGCGCTTGGCCCCGATCTTCGCGAGTTGCTGCATGCCGCGGATCCGGTCATCCACGTACCGGAAGCGGATGGCCTTGGGCGGCAGGTTCCTCGGGATCTCCACCACGTTCAGGAGGCTCAGCTCGCCGTTCCTCGCGCGGGCCACCCGAGCCCCGAAGTCCACGAGCTCCGTGTCCGTGAACTCGCGGAGGGGCAGGAACACCCGGTACCGCTCGAGCTCCACCTGGTCCTCCGCGGTGGTCAGGACGGTCGTCACGTCGGAGCGGGAGGGCACGGGGCGGTCCTTGAGGGCCTGTCGCCCGCCGGCGAAGTAGTGGTAGATCAGGCCCGCGGCGACCCACAGCAGTCCGACGTACGTCCCAATGTCGCCCGTCGCGAGCGGGATCACGGAGCCCCCCGTGGCGGGATAGTTGACGAGGAGCGCCCCTACGGCCAAGTTGAGGGCCACCGCAAGGATGGGGAGGACGGGCACGAGGGGCATGCGGAACCCGGGGTGGCCCCGCCGCTCCCGGCGCCGGAGGGCGACCACGGTGCCGTGCACGAAGGCGAACAGGCCGAGGAAGGCCAGCCCGGCCAGAATCGCGATCGTCTCGATGTTCAGGACCAGGAGGATCGCGGCGCCCAAGACCGTGAGGACGAGGGCGAGGGGCGGAACCTCCCGCGGGCCGACCTTGGCCAAGGCGGACGGGAGTAGCCCATCGCGGGCCAGGCTGAACGACGTTCGCACGGCGGACGTGATGCTCGCGTTGAGGGCCGCATACATGGAGACGATGCCCAGGACGAGGAAACCGACCCGGATCCAGGGCTGGCCTACCGCGAAGTTCGCCAGCCCCGCGAAGAACATGTCCTCGGACGCCCCGTGGCACGCGGCACAGGCCGGCCATCCGGCGACCAGGGCCGCGGGGACATTCGTCAGGACGGCGAGGAAGAGCAGGACGTACACGCCAAAGGAGAGGCCTACGGCCAGGAAGATGCCGCGCGGCACGGTCCGCTCGGGCGCCTTCGCCTGGTCCGAGAGCTGGGCCACCACTTCGAAGCCCTGGAACGCGATGAAGAAGATGCCCGCGCCCAGGACGACGCCCATGAGGCCCGCGGGGGCCACCGAGGCCGACGGGAACCCGGACGACGCGCCGGGCACGATGGCCTCGAGCCCGATCGCGAGGAGCGCGACGATGAGGACGAGCTTGACCAGGGTCAGCCGGGCGAGGGACTTCGCGGACAGGTGGAGGCGGATCACGTGG
>DUJI01000093.1 GCA_013329855.1 Thermoplasmata archaeon
CTCCTGGACCATGGTCATGGCCGTGACCGCCTCCCCACGGGGATTCTCTCACTTCCGACCCGTCGTATAAGATTGTGCGGCTCGGGCGCGAAGGAACTTTAAGGTTGTCCTCACGCATCCCGCAGCAATGGACCTCGACGCGACCGACTCGGCCATCCTGCATTGTCTCCAGGACGACGGCCGCGCCTCCCTCCGGGCCATCGCGAAGAAGATCGGCGTGAGCGTGCCCACGGTGAGTTCGCGGCTCAAGAACCTGGAGCAACTCGGGATCGTCCGCGGCTACCGCGTCCTCCTGGACCCGGACCGGCTCGAAGCAACCGGTGTGGCCCTGGTGGTGAAGACGAAGCCCCGGACCGCGGACGACGTGGCGCAGCGCCTCGCTGCGCGGGACTGGGCCCGGCGCATCCTGCTCGGCCGGCCCGGATGGATCCTGGTCGACGTCAGTCTCGCACACCGAGAGGACCTGGACCTCATCCTAGCCGAAGTGACCTCGATGCCCGACGTCGCGGGCGTGCAGGAGTACGTCGGCCTGAGGACGCTCAAGGACGAGCCTCCGATCCTCCCCCGCGACCGCCTGAGGGCGAACGTCCCCTGCTTCGAATGCAGAGGACCCATCCTCGGCGAGCCCGTCAAGGCGCGGCTTGATGGCCGCTACCACTATTTCTGCTGTCACACCTGCGAGCGGCTGTACCTCGAGAAATACCGTCGGATCAGGGCCGCGGCACGCAAGCGCACTTAAACCTGTCGTGTAGCATCTCGCAAGGGACTTAGGTGACCTTCGTCTCGCGGGAAACATGAGCGCGTTCGGGTTCCTCGACTCGACGGACGTCGCCTCGCTCGTGCTGCGGCTGTTCATCGGCATCCTGTTCGTCGTCCACGGATGGGCCAAGATCAGGAACCCCAAGCAGGCCGCGGCCTGGGTGAAGAGCACGGGCTGGGCGTGGGCTGCGGGCTTCGCGTACGCGTTCACGTTCCTCGAGTTCTTCGGCGGAATCGCCCTGGTCATCGGTTTCCTCACCCGGATTGTGGCGATCCTCTTCGTCCTCCAGATGATCGCGACGACCGTCTTCGCGCGGGCCAAGTTGGGCAAGAAGCTCATGGGCGGCTGGGAGACGGACCTGCTGTTCCTCGTCGGAGCCCTCGCCCTGGTCTTCCTGGGTGCGGGCGCGTGGTCCGTGGACGCCCTCCTGGGCCTCTAGGCTGGTCGGCCCCGACATCGTGGTGGACCGTACCCATTGAATGTACACAGCCTTCTTACGCCGGGCTCCGGCTCGTCCGCCGAGCCTGAACCTGCCTCCGACCCGTTTCCCTCGGGGAGATGTGGAGGACTGCGCAGCGCGGCCCCGGACCCGCGACCATGAGAATCCTCCTGTCCACGCCTCCGGGCAAGACGACGGAGTTGTGGCCACCGCTGGGACTGCTCTACATCGCGTCCGCCCTCCGCGCACGCGGACGGAACGACGTCCAGGTGCTGGACGCGTTCTGCCGCAACCTGAGTGCGGAGGACCTCGTGGCGCATGTCGTGCGGGCGCGGCCCGACGTGTTCGGCATCAACTGCTCCACCCACACGTTCCTCAGTGCCATCGGCGCGGTGGAGAAGATCCACGACGCCCTACCGGAGACCGCCCTGGTCATGGGGGGCTACCACTCCACGTTCGCCGCGGACAAGATCCTGCGCGATTACCCCTTCGTCGACTACGTGATCAAAGGGGAGGCGGAGCGGGCGTTTCCCGACCTGCTCGACCGCCTCGAGGCCGGGAAGGAGCCTTCGGACGTCGAGGGAATCAGCTACCGCGGCAACGGGGCCGTGGCGGGCTGCCCCCTCGCCGTGATCCGCGACCTCGACGGGCTGCCCTTCCCGGACCGTACCATGCTCGGCGACCTGAAGTATGGATACTTCCATCAGAACATCCGCCTGACGTTCGGCAAGTTCACGACCATCGTGACCTCCCGCGGCTGCCCCTTCGCCTGCACGTACTGCTCCTGCGCGGCGTTCTCCCAGCGACGCTGGCGCGCCCGGAGCGCGAGCAACGTGGTGGACGAGCTGGAGGGGCTGCACCAGGACGGCTACGAGAACGTTGTCTTCGTGGACGACAACTTCACGCTGAAGAAGAGTCGGGTCACGGAGATCTGCGAGCAAATCCGCGAGCGCAAGATCCACATGCGGTTCTACTGCGAGGGACGTGTGGACAACGCGCCGTACGAGCTCCTGCGCACGATGAAGCGGGCGGGCTTCGAGGTGATCTATTTAGGTGTGGAGAGCCCGTCCCGCCACGTCCTCGAGTACTACCGGAAGGAGATCACGGCGCCGGAGGCCGAGCAGGCGGTAGCGGATGCCAAGCGCGCGGGCATGATCGTCGTCACCTCGTTCATCATCGGCGCGCCCGTCGAAGCGCCGGCGGACATCCAACGCACGATCGACTTCATCCGCACCCTGCGGCCCCACGCCGTCCAGGTGAACATCCTGGACTGCCTCATCGGCACGCCAATCTGGGACGACCTCGTCCGCGACGGCATCGTGGGGGCGGACGACTGGAAGCGGAACCACCGGATCTGGGAGTACCGCGAGAACGGGCTCACGCAAGCCACGCTCGGCAAACTGTCGGAGGAGGCATACGCCGCCCACATCCAGGGGTGGAAGGGGGCAGGCGGCCTCAAGGACTTCGTGCGGATGATGGGCGTCAACCGCACGGGACGGAAGGTCGTCTTGGGCAACCTGTTCAACCCCGATGTCCGGCGCCGGATCAGCGAGGGGTTCCAGGCGGCCACGACCTGACCGCGAGGGGACGACAAACGCTGATAAGGAAGCGCCGCGAGTGGGTGCGCGGTCCCGTGTCCGAACTCACCCGAGCCGCCCGGTTCCGGGCCCTCGCCTTCACCTCCCTCGCCCACGCCACGAACGACGGCATGAACATCTACGTCTCCTTCGCGGCGGACTTCCTGGCGACCGCGCGCGGCGTTCCGCCGCCCGTGACCACGGCGATGCTTGTCCTCTTCAACGCCGCCTCCGTGGTCCTGAGCCTCTTCGTGGGTCGATGGTCCGACCGCAGCGGACGCGCGGGTTGGCTCATCAGCTTGGGCGTGGCGCTCCTGTCGTTCGGCCTCGGGGGGTTCTACCTCGCCCTCGTATACGCGGACGGCGTGGCGTTGCTCGTCGCCGTGCTGGCCTCGGCCGCCGTGGCGGGATTCGGGACCGCCTTCTACCATCCCCTGGGCGCGACGATCCTGCAGGCGAGCTTCCAGGACGCCACGCGCGGTCGCGCGCTCGGGGCCAACGGGTCCATCGGGAGCGTGGGCCGCGCCGCGTATCCGACCCTCTTCTTCCTGGTCCCCGCCCTCGCCACGATCTACGATCCCTTCGCCGTCTTCGCGGCGATCGGCTTGGTCGTGGCCGCGATTCTCTGGTTCGGCCTCAGGGACTGGCGAGCGCCCGCGCCGCCGAAGCCCGCGAACGGGCTCCCGGCGAACGGCGGCCAACGCGGCCTCCGCAGCGCCGCGACAAGGGGAGCCGTCCTTCTCACGTCCGTGGTCTTCATCCGATCCATGGCGACCCAGGGGATCGTCTCGTGGCTCCCCGTCTACATCACCCTCCAGAAGGGCGCAGGGCTCGGAGCCAGCCTGGGCCTTGTCATGTCGACGATGTACCTCGCGGCCATCCCCGGGCAGCCCATGTTCGGCTGGCTCGTGGACCATTTTGACCGGCGGATCATCCTGGGACTGAGCTCCCTGGGTTCGGGCCTGGCCATCCTCGCCTACCTGTTCTCGGGAGGTTGGGTCTCCGTGCTGTGGCTCATGCTCTTCGGGCTCTTCACGTTCAGCGGCTTCCCGCTCTTCCTGTCCCTGGCCGCGGACTACGTCCCCCGCGAGGCGGCCTCCATGGGGAACGCGCTCGTGTGGGGCCTCGGGGCCTCGGGCGGCAGCCTGTTCGGCCCGCTCCTCGCCGGAGCGATCATCGTGGCCGACTACGCGCTGCTCGGCGACGCCTTCGAGGTGTTGGCCGCGGTCGCCCTGGTCTCCGCGGTGGGCACGATCCTCCTGCCCCGGGTGGCGAAGGGCGGCGCACCCGTGCTCCCCTGACGACCTGCGGCGCGTGCGCCGGACGGCTCACGTGTACATCGACGGACCCGTGTCCGCCCCGAGGCGCCGCAGCTGCTCCACGAAGGCGGGTTCCGGAAGACCGCCCTCGAACTCCACCTCCCCCTCGTTCACGATGATCTTCGGGACGCCCATGACGCGATACTTCATCGCGAGGTGGGGGAACTCGTTCGCGGAGACCATGTCCGCCGTGACCAGGTCGCTCAGGAACGCGAGCTTGTGGGCCATGCGCACCGCGCGAGGGCAGTACGGGCAGGTGGGGGTCACGAACACCTGGATGTGGACCGGTTTCCGGAGGGACGCGAGCCATGCCTTCGTGTCCGCGGAAACGTCCACCGTGGTCCGGGACGCGTCGATGAGGTCCTCGAGGAACGCCGAGAACTCGTAGCCCGAGGGGACGCCGAAGTACCGCACGTGGAAGGCCTTCGAGCCCTCGACCACGATGGCCGGGATCTTGTCCACGCCGAGGCGCTTGGCCTCCCCTTCTCCCTCCTTGAATTCATACACCACGACGTTCAGCTTGGGCGTGAGGGTCCGGAGCTCCTCCAGGAGCTCGTGGGTCACCTTGCAGGAATCGCACTCGAACTCCTGGGTGAAGTAGTGGAGCGTGACCGGCGTCTCCATCTTCCCCAGGATCTCCTTCACCCGCGCACGATCCCGATCCGACAACAGAGCCATGGTCAATCGCCTCCCGTCACTGCGCCGTCCGCGTCGCCTCAACCTTGGAAGGAGGAACGACATAACGCATGGCCGACCCGCCCCATAGGACTTGCGGCGGATCCCGCAGGAGCCGCCGGGCGTGCGAAGAGGATATTCGTCGCACGCCGATGGAGGTTTCGACACGCTTATATAGGACTCGGAGTCTCGGACGAACCCGTGCAACTTCCCCTCCGCGAGAAGATCGCCGGGGAGATCGTCCTCTCCGAGTCCCCGGGCAAGACCATGCGCAAGTGGCGCGAGGAGCTCCACATCTCCCAGACGGAGCTTGCGAGGCACATGCGCGTGAGCCCGAGCGTGATCAGCGACTACGAGGCGGGGCGCCGGACGTCGCCCGGGATCAAGACGATCCACCGCCTCGTGGACGCGTTCCTGGAGATCGACGTGCGGTCCGGCCGGCGGCTCTCACGGCGGTTCGAGGCGTACGACGACGTGATCCCCGCGTTGAGGGACTGGCCCGTGGGCATGCGCGCATCGGACTTCCTCCGCAAAATCGAGGGAAAGCTCTTGACGAGCGGGCTGAACTCGCGGCGCCTCGTCAACGGATACACGGTCATCGACTCCATCAAGGCCATCACGACCCTGGACGCGAACGACTACCTGAAGATTTACGGGACCACGTCGGAGCGCGCCCTCCTCTTCACGGGGGTCAAGTACGGGCGGTCGCCCATGATCGCGGTGAAGGCGCATCCGCTCAAGCCGGCCATGGTCGTCTACGTGCAGCCGGAGAGCGTCGACGAGCTGGCGGTCAAGCTCGCGGAGCTGGAGAACATCCTGCTCGCGCGGACGGAGCTGCCTCAGGATGAACTGATCCAACGGCTGGAGCGATTGGGATGAAATCGGGAATCGTGAGTTACGGAGCCTACATTCCGAGGTACCGGATCACGCCCAAGGTGATCGGCGCGGTCTGGGGGAACGACGGGGAGGCCATGGGACGGAACCTGAACATCCGGGCCAAGAGCGTCCCGGGACCCGACGAGGACGTGATCACGATCAGCGTCGAGGCCGCGCGGGCCTGCATGGCCAAGGCGGACATCGAGCCCACGGACGTGGGCGCGATCTACGTTGGGAGCGAGTCCCACCCCTATGCGGTCAAGCCCACGGCGACCATCGTCGCGGAGGCGATCAGCTCGGCGCCCGTGATGACGGCCGCGGACTTTGAGTTCGCGTGCAAGGCGGGCACGGCCGCGATCCAGACGACCATGGGCCTGACCCTGTCCCAGATGATGAAGTACGGCCTAGCCATCGGCTCGGACACGAGCCACGG
>DUJI01000252.1 GCA_013329855.1 Thermoplasmata archaeon
GCTTGATACCGAAGCGCTCGAGACCGTAGAGTTGCTGGAGCGCCGCGGCGGTGTCCATGGAGACGAAGGCAAACGGCGGACCCCGGTTAAAGCTTGGGTGAGGAGGAGGAAGGACCGGGGGAGCCCGGGCCGTCGGGACCATACCTATATATCGACCGCGACGAATCGTCAGGACGATGCATCCGGCGGAGCGGATCCGCGGGGTCAAGAGCCTCAAGCTCCAAGGGAAGACGATCGTCCTCGGGGTCACGGGGAGCATCGCGGCCGTGGAGACGGTCAAGCTCGCGCGGGAGCTCATCCGCCACGGAGCCGACGTCCACGCGGTCCTGTCCAAGTCCGCCACGGCCATCGTCCATCCCAACGCCCTCCAGTTCGCGACGGGGCACGACGTGGACGTCCAGCTGGACGGGTCCATGCGGTACCTCGAACTGTGCGGCCAGGAAGGGAAGGCGGACCTCCTCCTCATCGCCCCGTGCACGTCCAACACGATCAGCAAGATCGCCAACGGGATCGACGACACCACGGTGACGACGTACGCGGTGAACGCGCTGGGTTCCGGGATCCCCATCCTGATCGCCCCCGCGGCCCACGAGACGATGATGGACAACCCTGCCGTCTTGGAGAACGTGGGGAAGCTCCGCGCCCTGGGGGTCGAGTTCGTCGAGCCCCGGCGGGAGGAGAGCAAGGCCAAGCTGGCCGACTTGGACGAAATCGTCGCGCGCGTGATCCGGAGGCTGGGCCTGCGGGACCTTAAGGGCCGGAAGGTCCTGGTCATCGCCGGATCAACCGTCGAGCCCATCGACGATATCCGGGTCGTCTCCAACCGCTCGAGCGGGGCGACCGGCGTGGAGCTGGCGCGGTCGGCCTTCGAGCACGGGGCCGACGTGGAGATGTGGCTCGGCCGCCACGAGGTGCCCGTGCCTTCGTGGATCCCCGCCAAGACCTTCGACACGACCGCGGACCTGGCGGCCCTCGTGAAGAAGGTCGAAGCGGACATCTGCCTGGTCCCCGCGGCCATCGCCGACTTCTCGCCCAAGAAGCGGAAGGGCAAGATCCCTTCCCGCGAAGGTTCCCTCACCCTGGACCTCGAACCCACGCCGAAGGTCCTCGGCGCGCTCCGCAAGGCCACGAAGGGCACCCTGGTGGGCTTCAAGGCGGAGGCGGGCGTGACCGCCGCGGAGCTCAAGTCGAAGGCGTTGGCCCTCCTCGAGGAGGCGGGCCTCGACCTGGTCGTCGCGAACGACGTGGGCTTGGTCCAGCGCGACGCCACGGCGATCACGATCTTCGACCGCAGGGGCCATGCCGTCTCCTTCGCCGGATCCAAGTCCCTCGCGGCGGAGCAGGTCTGGAGAGCCGTTCTCCATGGTGTCCCAGGGTGAGGCGTTCTGCCCCGGGCATGTGACCGCGTTCTTCGAGGTCGTTGACGACGCGGACCCGCGGAGGAAGGGCTCCCGCGGCGCGGGACTCTCCCTCTCCCTGGGCGTGACCACGGTGGCCCGCGTCCGCGAGTCCACGCGGCCGTCCCTGGATGTTCTCGTGAACGGCAAGCGGGCCAAGGCGGACGTCACGGAGGCCGCGGCACGCAAGCTCCTCGTGGATCGCCCCTACGAGGTCAAGCTGCTCTCGGACACCGCACTACCCGTCTCTCAGGGGTTCGGCGTGAGCGCGGCGGCCGCGCTCAGCACGACCCTCGCCTTGGATGACGCGCTGAGTCTGGGACTCCCACGGGATGAGCTCGTGGCTCTGGCCCATGTGGCCGAGGTGGAGTGCGGCACGGGCCTTGGCGACGTCGTCCCCGCCTCCCTGGGCGGCATGGACCTGCGTCTGCGGGCGGGGGCCCCGGGCCATGCCGACGTGAAGAAGATCGAAGTGCGGAAGGACCTCCTGCTGGCCGTGGTGGGTCCCGAGCTGCTCACGCGGTCCATCCTCCGCGACCCGGCCAAGGTCGAGGCAATCAACGCCCATGGCGGCGCCTGCGTGGGCGCGTTCGCCGAGCGGCCGACGTTCGAGCGCCTCTTCGACCTGGGCAACCGGTTCGCCGAGGAGACGGGGCTGGCGAGCCCCGCGGTCCGGGAGGTCGTGCGGGCGAGCCGGATGTTCGGTCGGGCGGCCATGGCCATGCTGGGGAACTCCATCTTCGCGGAGGCAGGCCGCGAGGAGCTTGCCACCCTGTACCTGAAGTTCGGCACGCTCATGCGCTGCGAGGTCGACAACCGCGGCGCGCGCGTCCTCTGAGTCACTCGCTCAGGGTGAACAGCTGGTCGTCCTCGCCCACGTCGAACAGGCCGACGCGCGCTCCCGCGTCCAGCCAGCCGTGGGCGTAGTTGATGTTCGCGAGGGCCTTGTCCAGCTCCCCCTGGTCGCGGAAATGCTTCGCGTCCTCGCAGTAGGACCGAGCCATGGTCAGGAAGTCCTCCGCCACCTTGCGTAGGTGGGAGCGCCTGGGTGGTGCGATCCGGATCTTGGCAAGCGCACGCTCCGTGAGAGCGATGTCCTTGTCCACGAGGGCGCGCAGGTCCACGGACGGCGATGAGCCCGGGAGCCTATAGCCTTTCGCGGAAGGCTCAGTCCTCGATGACCTTGACGCTCTCCCCGCCGTGCTTCGTTTCGCGCGGGCGGACCTCGACCATGAGGGGCATCTGGAGGCCGCCGCCCGTCATGATGGACACGCCGATGGGGAGTCGGGAGATCTCCTCCGCCATGGCGGTCGTCAGGCCCTCCACGCTGGCGATGATCGCCTTCAGATCGTTCGGGTTCGTGACCTTGAGGATGATCTGCGTGTTGCACTGGCTCAGGACGTTCTTGTCGATCTTCGCGGCGCGCTGGGTAATCACGAGGAGCCCGAGGCCGAACTTGCGGCCCTCGGAGGCCAGGGTGCGGAAGATCTTGGAGGACGCCACCTGACCCACCTGGGGGCAGAAGTTGTGGCTCTCCTCGATCACGAGCATCATGGGCGGGATGTGGCCCACCTTGCGCAGCTCGAACATGGCCGTGGCCAATCGGTTGACCACGAGCTCTTGGATGTCCGGGGCCACGCCCTTCAGGTTGATGATCGTCGTCTTCCCCTTCACAACGAGCTCGTCGATCCGCGTGCCCTCCTGGGCGAAGATCTCCACCTCGCTCAGGTACTCCAGCTCGTCGATCAGAGAGGCGTTCTGGGGGTCGTCGTCCCGCTCCAGGACGCGGATGATGTCCCGGATCGTGTAGCTCTTGGTCGCGGCGCGGAGCGTGTCCAAGGCCTTGCGAAGATTCGTCAGGTGGGTCCGGACCTTGCCCGAGCCCGTGAGGGAGAGGATGTCCCGCGCGTCCAGGTTGCTCAGGGTGAACTTGAGAGGCCGCGCTCCGTTGTTCACCTTGGTGTCCGGGGAGAAGATCTGGAGCTGGTCCGCGTAGCCGCGGGACTCCACGTGGAAGCGGCCGCCGTGGTCGGGGACCTTGCCCTTCTCGCGCAACGTATCGTACTCGCCGTGCGGGTCGATGATCACCGTGGTCACCTTGTGCTTCATCAGCTCCTCGATAATCACGCCCGCGATGTACGACTTGCCGCCGCCCGTCTTCGCGAGGATGGACACAGGCTTCTGGACCATCGCGTTGATGTCCAGGTAGACCGGGACGTCGTGGCCCGCGAGCAGGCCCACGTACGCGCCGTGCTTCTTGTCCTCCGTGAGGCCGATGACCTCCTGGATCGTAGCCTTCTCCGCCTTGCGTACCGCCTCGCCCGCCCGGAACGGCGTCCGCGGGACCTGGAGGAGGCCGCGGTCGTCGCGGTAGCCGATGATGGAGACTTGGGCCGACACGCGCTCCTGGATGTCCGACGCCTCCGCGTCCTCGGACATGGCCCGGTCCAGGGAAAGATCCGTCTTCCGCTCGATCTCGTCCACGCGGCCCAGCACCGTGCCGCAGGTCTCGTGGTGGACCTGCACGAAGTCGTAGCGGTCCACGGGATACATCACGGAGCAGCGGAAGGAGGTGGACCCGACGTCGCCATAGATGACGCCGACGAAGCCCTCCTCTCCGTGGTGAGAGGATACCTTAGAATGGACGCTCGACTCCATGCGTGCATCCCATGGAC
>DUJI01000244.1 GCA_013329855.1 Thermoplasmata archaeon
TCTTGGATGTGCCGGGCCGCAGCCTCCGCCGGGCGGACGTAGCGGTCCCGATCGCGCGAGTGTCCCGCCACGGCGGCCGCGCGGGCGAGCGCCTCGTAGGCGAAGGCCAGAGGGAAGTCCCCGATCCGATGCTCGCGGCACACGGCGAGACACCGGCCCGCGTGGTAGGATGCCGGCTCCGGACGCCTGAGGACCGCGTACACGTGAGAGACTTGCCACTCCCCGATCGCAATCTGGACCGGTTTCCCGACGACGCCCCAGTGGTAGCGGGAGGCATGGGCCGCGTGGATCATCTCGTCGTCCTGCTCGATCGTGCGTCGCTTCATCTCGAGGAGGCGCCACACGTGATTGAAGAGGCTCGCCGCCTGCTGCCGGTGCCAGTCGCGTTCCGTCCTCGGGACCTTTCGGGCCATGCGCCGCGAACGGGGCCGGACAGGTTAAGTCCTTTCATCCGGAAGGAAGTGGGGCTGGGCAGATTTGAACTGCCGTCGCAGGCTCTTTCGCCCCCATGCTGGGGGTCCCAAAGCCCGAAGGATGGACCAAGCTACCCCACAGCCCCAGGGTCGGCGAGCCATCGGCTCCGCCGCTAAATAGGTTCCTCAGCGGACCTTCTTCCGGGATGGCCCCGCGGTCTTCCGCTCGAACGCCTCGTGGGCGGCCCGAGCCACTGCCTGCTCGGACGTCATCGTGGGCTGCCAGCCCGTCGCCTTGAGCCGGTCGATCGCGAGGCTCATCGTGCGGACGTCCCCGACCCAGCCCCGGCCCGAGCCGCTGCCGCCCGTCCACGCGTACTCGACGCCGGCGAGGCTGAGCTCGCGGCAGATCGTGTCTGCGATGGTGCGCACGCTGATCGCGTCTTCGCTCCCCAGGTTGTAGACCGTGAACGGCTCGGTCGCCGCCTCGACGCCGTCGCGGTACCCCGTGAGGACGTCGCCGATGTGAATGTAGGACTTCGACGTGCCCGGGTCCGATCCGATGATCTCGAGGCGCTTCGGGTTCCGGACCAGCTTCGCGACGAGGTCGTGCACCACCCCATGGCCGCTGCGTCCGCCGACCACGTTGGCCATGCGGAAGACGATCGCCTGGAGGCCGTACGTGTGCGCGTACGCGGACAGGAGGGACTCGCAGGCCAGCTTGGAAGCACCGTACAGGGAGATGGGCTCGCACGGACCGTAGTCCTCCGGCGTGGGGACCGTCCTCGCCTCGCCGTACACCGTGGACGTGGACGCGAAGACGACCCGCGGGACGTGATTCGCCCGGCAGGCCTCGAGCACGCGGTACGTCATGAGGACGTTCTGCTCGATGTGAGCCTTCGGGCCCTCGCGTCCGAGACGCACGTCGGGGTTCGCGGCGAAGTGGTACACGATGTCCGCGCGGCGGAAGACGGGCTTGAGGTCCCCGCGCAGGAGATCGCGACGGACCAGGGTGGCGCCGGCCCGGACGGCCTCCGCCACGTTCTGCGGGGAGCCCGCGGCGAGGCTGTCCACGAGCCGGACGTCGGACTCCGCGACGAGCTCGTCCGCGAGGTGGCTGCCGATGAATCCTGCGCCACCCGTGATCACGACGCGTTCCCGGGCCATGAGGCGAGGCTATGGGGGCATCGGCTATCAAAGTTCCTTTGTCGCGGAGAGATGGGTCAGGAGCACGTCGACGGCGCGGGCGCGGTGGGAGATCGCGTTCTTCTCCTGGAGGCTCATCTCCCCGAAGGTCCGCGTCTCGCCCTGGGGCTGGAAGATGGGGTCGTAGCCGAAGCCGTTCCGGCCTCGCTCCGACTCCGTGATGGACCCGGGGCAATCGCCGTGGAAGACCTCGTGCTCGTCGCCCCGCCGCAACAGGAAGACCGTCTGGAAGGTCGCGGCGCGGTACGTCTCCCCGGCCATGAGCTTGAGGATCCCCGCGTTCCCGAGCCGCCGCTGCACGTACGCCGAATAGACGCCGGGGAAGCCGCCGAGGGCCTCGATGAACAGGCCCGAGTCGTCGATCAGGTAGTCGCCCTTGACCTCGTCGTCGAGGCCCGTGGCCGCGTACTTGAGCACCTTCTCCAGGCGGTCCGTCTGAATCTCGGGATAGCCGCGGTCCAGATGGACCAGCTTCACGCTTGCGGCGGCGAGCTTCTCGGAGACTTCGGCAAACTTGCCCGCGTTCGTCGTGATGAACTGGATTGTCACGTGTACCGCCCCCGTCCCTCGATCTCCTTGACCTTCGCGATGCTCGCCTTGGCTCCCGCGCCCAGCGTCTCCCGGTAGCCGGCGAGGACCTCCCGGTAGTACGCCGTCGCGTTCTTGTGCGCGCTCGTGAGCGCCTCCCGGAGAAGGTGAAGGTCCACGCCGCGCTCCTCCGCCGTGCTCCCCTTGCCCCCCAGGCTGAAGTCGATCAGGACGATCCGCCCGTCCCGGA
Organism: Thermoplasmata archaeon; assembly: GCA_013329855.1. Lineage (GTDB taxonomy): Archaea > Thermoplasmatota > Thermoplasmata > RBG-16-68-12 > RBG-16-68-12 > RBG-16-68-12 > RBG-16-68-12 sp8695u. The sequence goes on from DUJI01000244.1 coordinate 2,398, forward strand.
GGATCATGTTCGAGGTGGTCAGGTCGCCGTGGATGATGCCCGCCCGGTGCAGACGTCCGGCGATGCGGCCCATCTCCTTCGCGGCCTCCCTCGCGGGTGGACCGCCCTGGTCCAGGACCTCCTTCAGGGTCGGCCCGTCGATGAACTCCATGACGATCTTGTTGTCCACCAAGTTCACGTCGTAGATCACAGGGACGCTCACGCCGGCGCCGCGGGCCTCGGACATCAGGCGGGCCTCCATGCGGATGCGGGCGCGCCGCAGCTCTTCATCGAGCTGGCCGAGCCGGTAGGCCTTGGGCACGCGGAACTTCTCCACGGCGGACCGGCCGAGGAACTCGACCCTTCGCAGCTCCGCCTCCGCGCCGCGCTTCAGCCACACGACGTCGGCCATGCAGCCCGCGGAGAAAAAGGTTCACGAGTCGCTCGGACGGGCTGTTCAATGCTTTCTGGTGTCATGAGAGCGGATAGGAATTCATTAAATATATGATAAAGCTACTCATACAGCAACTTGTCCGAGCCACAACTTGCCTCCAGGCCCTCCAAGGTTGCCGAAGCTCGCGGCCTCATCGAGGCGCTCGCACGAGAATACTCCGTCGAGATCCTCCAGGAACTGCACGCCCGCGGCTGGTCCAGCGCCAGCGAGCTCGCCCGCGAGATGGGCATCCACATCGCCACCGCCATGCGCAAGCTCGCGGAACTCGAAACCCTGGGCCTCCTGGAGAAGCGATCCCGATTGGGGGCCGATGTCATGGAGTACCGTCTCGCCATCCCGCGAATCGAGATTGTCCTCGACTTCGAGGCCGATGCCAAGGCGGCGTCGCGCGACGCATGGCGGCAGGCCGAGCGAATCTTCGTCAAGGAGCACCCGGACCGCAAGGTGGTCCTCGAGAGCGACGACCGCGCGCGCCGTGTCCGGCGGATTCTCTTCCTCAAGGTCCTCCGCCGCAGGACGGAGGCTCGGACCCTGGAGCTCGCGGAGGCGGAGGGAGCGTTCCTCTGGCACATCCCCTTCGCCTCGGAGCCCGCGCGGTCCGTGGCCGAGCTCTGCCGCCGCGGGGGCATCGAGAACGCGCTCCAGGTATCGCGGATCCTCGAGTTCGTGACGGAGATGGAGCGGATGGGAGTGGTCGACGTGGCCCGGTGAGGAGGGAAGGGGGATGCTTGGTTCGAGATGGCCCGATGCGCCGCGCCCGCGGCGGAGGTCCAAGCTGGGCCCCGTGGGCTGGTTCCTCCTCCTCATGCTCGGGGGATACGCCCTCGTGACCGCGCTGTTCTACTGGCTCATGACCGCGCAGGGCGAGATGTTCCCCCTCCTGTTCGTCGTCTTCATCGCCTACGACTTCGTGATCTACCTCGTCTACTTCTGGATCGGCGTCTACCTCGTCGTCGAACTCCAGCTCTGGCGGCACACGCGGAACGAGGGGCATCTCCTTCAGTTCCTCGGGGCGCTGCTCGTCCTCGCGCCAATCTCCTGGGGCCTGATCACCTCGGGAACGTCGAACCTGTATGGCATGTTCAGCCCCGCAGGGCTCGCCCTGATCCTCCTGGAG
>DUJI01000098.1 GCA_013329855.1 Thermoplasmata archaeon
CCTGCACCCTCGAGCCGACGGAGTCGTATTCGAAGGCCGATTTGGACGAGTACGTCACCATCCTCCGGCACGTCGCGGAGGAGGCCAGGAGCGACCCGGAGCGGGTGAAGACGGCGCCCCACAACAGCACGGTCCACCGGATCGATCACGCGCCCCTGGACGACCCGACGCAGTGGGCCATGACGTGGCGGGCGTACCGGCGGAAGTTGGAGCGCGGTTCGGAGCACACCGGAGGGAAAACAACATGACGACGGGGGCGGGCCACGGCGCCTTGCACGGCAAGGTGGCTCTGCTGACGGGCGCGGCATCGGGCATCGGGCGGGCAACGGCGATCCTGTTCGGCCGAGAGGGCGCGGCCGTCGTGGTCTTCGACCTCAAGGATGAGGGCCGTGGGGTCGTCGACACGATCGCGAAGGCCGGAGGTCGGGCGGCCTTCGTGCGAGGAGACGTCACGAGCGCTGCGGATTGCGAGACCGCGGTGCAGCAAGCGGTCTCCGAGTTCGGTCGGCTGGATATCCTCTTCAACAACGCCGGGATCATCCGCCGCGCCTCCGTGGTGGATACGACGGAGGAGGAGTGGGATCGCGTCATGTCGGTGAATGTGAAGTCGATCTTCCTGCTCTCGAAGGCCGCGATCCCCGTCATGGCCCGCACCGGCGGCGGCGTCATCGTGAACACGGCGTCGGGGTGGGGTCTCGTCGGCGGGCGGAACGCGGCGTCCTACTGTGCCTCGAAGGCCGCCGTCGTCAACCTGACCCGGGCCATGGCCCTGGACCACGCGGCCCAGCACATCCGCGTGAACTGCGTGTGCCCGGGGGACACGGACACGGCCATGCTCCGGGAGGAGGCGCGGCAGCTCGGCGAGGACGTCGAGCGGTTCCTCGCGGGATCCGCGCAGCGGCCCATGGGCCGGATGGGCCGGCCCGAGGAGATCGCCCAAGCGGCCCTCTTCCTCGCCTCGGACGCCTCCTCGTACGTCACGGGGACGGCCCTCGTCGTCGACGGCGGAGGCCTGGCGGGCTCGGGATGACCGGGCACGCGTTTCGGCGTCCCGAAGAGCCGCGGCGAAAGGCTTGAGAGCCACGGCGGCATGGCGCCCGCGATGATCTACGTCGCGGCGACCGCCACCCTGGTGGGGGATGTGTCCCTGGCTGAGGGAGCGAGCGTGTGGCACGGAGCTGTCCTCAGGGGAGACTTCGACGCCGTGGGCGTGGGCAAGGACTCCAACGTCCAGGACAACGCGGTGCTCCATGTGGACCGGCGCATGCCCTGTGAGATTGGGGACCACGTCACCGTGGGCCACGCGGCGGTCGTCCACGGATCCGAGGTGGCCGGGGACTGCCTCATCGGCATGAACGCCACGCTCAACAGTGGCACCGTGGTCGGGCGCGGCTCCCTCCTTGCTGCCGGAGCCGTGACGCGGGAGAACGCGGTGTTCCCCGAGGAGAGCGTGATCGCCGGAGTCCCGGCCAAGGTCCTGCACAAGGTCGACGAGACGCTGTGGAAGCGGATCGAGCTGTCCTGGAAGATTTACCGGGACTTGGCGAAGGCGAGCTTGCCCCCGAGGCCGGAGATGGCTGCGGATCCGGGCAAGCAGGTCCGCTTCGAGATGTCCGAGGAGTTCACGCGCCTCGTGCGCAAGGGGTAGGCGACCCAAACGTTTTTCGCGGGCGGCCGCATCGGCGCGCGCGATGGCGCGCTTCACGACGGAAATCCAGATGCGGTTCCGGGATCTGGACGCGATGGGTCACCTCAACAACGCGGTCTATCTCACCTACTGCGAGCTCGCGCGGACCCAGTTCTACCTGAAGCATGCCTTCAAGCGCTCCCTGCACGACATCGACTTCATCCTGGCCCACGTGGACATCGACTACGTGTCCGCGGCGGAGTGGGGAGACCGGGTGGAGGTGTCCGTGTGGCCCTCGAAGATCGGCGAGTCCTCGTTCACACTCAGCTATGAAGTGCGGGACAAGACCTCGAACCGCCTCTTGGCCACCTCCTCCAGCGTCCTCGTCTCGTACGACTACGACCAGAAGAAGACGAAATCCATCCCCGAGGACTTCCGGAAGATGCTGGAAGCGAATCTCGAGGCCTAGCGCGCTCCGCGGAGGAGCTGGCTCAACCGCTCCACGTCGTCGGTCGGCGGCGAGCACGTCGTCCCCTGACAGACGAAGGCCACCGGACCTGCCATCGCCTCCGCGGTCCTGCGCATGTGCGCCACGGAGTCCGGCATGTAGGTCTCCTCCTTGTCCGCGACCAGGATGGTCTTGCCCGGAGCGAACGTGCTGCGCGCCGTCGTCTCCAGCTGCCGGAGCCGGGGATTCTCCCGCGACCCCAGGAGCACGACCTCCGCCCGCGGATGGAGCCAGAGCTCCGCCGCGAGGAAGTAGGTTCCGCAGAAGACGGGCCCGTAGCGGGCTGCCTCGCCCGCGAAGCTCACCAGGATTTCATCGTGGTGGAGCCGGTAGTCGTCGTTCCCCGTGAGTGCGTGGAGACGTTGCAGGCATACGGCCGCGACCGCGTTCGCACCGGCGTAGGGCGAGTCCTCGAGGGGTCGGCGGCGGATCTCGCGGAGGCTCACGGTGCCCGCCTCGCGCGCCTCCTCGGCCAGGTCGGCGAATCCGGGATGCTGGGGATCCCAGAAGTGCTTCAGCGCGAAAGCCATGACCTCCTCCGCCTTCTTCAACCAGGCCGGATCGCCCGTCGCGGTCTGCGCGGCGAGGAACGCGTCCACGATGAAGATGTGATCCTCGAGGAGGCCGTGCACCTTGCGCTTGCTCTCGGCGAGGGCATGCCACATCCCCTGGTCCGGCGTCCAGAGCTGCTTCCAGAGCCGGTCCAGCGTCTTCAGGGCGAACCCCTGCACGTCCTCGCGGCCGAAGGCCATGGCGGCCTCGAGGGCCGCGGAGGCCATCATCCCGTTCCAGGAGGCGTAGATGGTCCGGTCCACCGCGGGAGCCTCTCCTCGTCCCCTCGCCGCCTTCAGGCGGTCCTTCCCGCTCGCCAAGAGGGCGTCCACGCGATTCACCGGCAGGGAGAGCTGCTTGGCAATCTCCTCGGGGGTCGCCGCAACGAAGAGCACGTTCCGTGCGGCGTCATGGTGCATCTCGCCCTTCTCGCCGATGTCGTATCGGAGCGCGAGGACCCGCGCCTCCTCGGGAGGGACGGCCTTCTCCAGCTCCCCGAGGGTCCACGTGAAGTAGTCTCCGTCGTCGTCCAGACCTACGTCCGCGTCCTGGCTCGTGAAGTAGCCGCCGTGGGAGCGGTCGCAGAGGACCTCGTCGATCCAGCTCAGGATCCCCTCGGCGGTCTCGCGGAAGAGCGGGGCGCGGGTCAGTTGCCACGCGTGCACGTAGTTCGCCAGGAGGCCCGCGTTGTCATAGAGCATCTTCTCGAAGTGCGGGACGATCCACTGCCCGTCCGTGGAGTAGCGGTGGAAGCCGCCACCCACCTGGTCGTACACGCCCCCCTGGGCCATGGCGGTCAGCGTGCGGAGGGCGATGTCCCGCAGGCCCGTCGCGCCCGTGCGATGGACCGTCGCGAGGAGGAACTCCAGGGCGCCCGCATGGGGGAACTTGGGCGCACCCCCGAAGCCGCCATTCACGGGGTCCGCCTCTCCGCGGAGCGCATCGAGCCCTTCCTTGAGGAAGGCGTCGTTGACTACCGCGGCCTCCATCACCGAGGTGCGCGGTTCGGCCAGGGCTTGGTGCAGGGACTCCGCGTCCCGCATGGCCTCGCCCCGGTTCTCCTGGTAGTGCTTGGCCACAGCGAGGAGGACACGCTCGAAGCTCGGGCGGTTGTACGCGTCCCGCGGCGGGAAGTACGTCCCTCCGTAGAAGACCTTCCCTTCCGGCGTGAGGAACGCGGTGAGGGGCCAGCCTCCGGCCCCGGTCAGGGAGCCCACGGCCTGCTGGTACCGCGCGTCCACGTCGGGCCGTTCGTCCCGATCGACCTTGACCGCGACGAAGCGCTCGTTGATAATCTTGGCGAGCTGGGGGTCCTCGTAGGACTCCCGGTCGATCACGTGGCACCAGTGGCAC
>DUJI01000207.1 GCA_013329855.1 Thermoplasmata archaeon
CTCGCGGCCCCCATAAGCGGGATCGCGCCGGGCGTGTCGCTCCATGACTACAACGTCTTCCCCGGCTTCGGGTCGGCGTACCTCCACCACGGCGGCGGGGCGTTCAGCCACGACATCATCGCGGCGGTCGAGAAGGCCGTCGCGGACGGGATGGACGTAATCAACCTGAGCATCGGCGGCAGCGTCCAGGGTCCCTTCGACACGCTCGCGGAGGCCATCAACGTGGCCGTCGACGCGGGTACGGTCGCGGTCATCGCGGCCGGCAACGCGGGGCCGGGCATCCTGACCGTGGAGAGCCCCGGAACCGCGGCGAACGCGATCACCGCCGCGGCGTCCTCGGACCCGCACTACGCGGGCATCCCCGTGGACTTCGCGGGCCACCACATCACGGCCCTCGAGGGCGAGTTCGCCGGGTTCGATCCCGCGGTGACCGCGGTGACGTCCGCCACCACGCCGACGGCCGGCTGCACCGCCATCTCGGAGGATCTGACGGGCCTGATTGCGGTCATCGACCGCGGCGTGTGCACATTCGGCACGAAGATCAGCAATGCGCAGGCGGCGGGCGCCGTCGGCGTCCTGATCGTCAACAACGCCGTGGGCGACCCCATCGTCATGGGCAGTGACGGCGTCCACTTCCCGACCATCCCGGCGGCCATGGTCTCCCAGGCGGATGGCGCCGTGCTCAAAGCGAACCTGGGAGTCAGCACGACCGTGGACGGCACGCAGTTCGAGGACGTCGTCACGGCGAACGCGGACATCCTCGCGAGCTTCTCGAGCCGCGGCCCCACGCCGTACGACTTCCGCCTCAAGCCGGATGTAACCGCGCCGGGAGTGAACGTGCTGTCCAGCGTCTGGATCCGGGAGTCGGACGGCTCGCTGAGCCACGCGTTCGATTTCTTCCAGGGAACCTCGATGGCCACGCCTCACACGACGGGAGCCGTCGTGCTCCTGAAGGCGGTCCACTCTGGCTGGTCCCCCGCGGAGATCAAGTCGGCCCTCGTGAACAACGCGGACCGCACGGTCACCGGGCTGGGCGGCCTCGGGCCCATCGCCCGGGGCGGCGGCCGGATCAACATCGAGCGCGCGGCGAACGCGGGCGTGACCCTGAGTCCGGCGTCCGTGAGCTTCGGGGCGTTCACCGGAGCCGCTTCGGCGGACTCCTCGGTGGCCATGACGTTCCTGGACGAGACGGGCTCGGCCCAGTCCTGCTCCCTGAGCGTCACGAGCACGCCGTCGGGCGTGCCCGTGAGCCTGTCCGCGTCGACGATCTCCCTGGCCTCCCACGGAACCGCCACGGTGACCGTCACGCTGAGCGGCGGACGGTCGCTGGCGACCGGCTTCTACTACGGGGACCTCGTCGCGGCCTGCGACAGCGGGACCTACCTGGCCCCCTGGTGGATCGGCGTGCAGCGCTCCAGCGGCCTCCTGAACGGGAACGCGAACTCGCCGTCTGCGGCCTTCGGCCTCGACCCGTCAGTCTACGCGAACACCGCGGACATGTCGGCCGTCGTCTGGTCCCAGTGAGGTCCCGGAACGTGGCCCCTCGCGGGGCCACTCTTCCCCTTTTGCGCGTTCGGACGGTTCACGTGCCACCGGGATCTTTTGGCGTCGGATCCGGCGCTTCCTGGCCCGCGCTCGCGGTCTCAGCGGATGCCCGGCCATCCGCCTCGAGAGACGACCGTTCTTTCTCGTCTTCCTTCCTGCGCCTCCAGAGAATGAGCAGGATGAGGAGGAACAGCAAGATTAGCCCCAGGAGGACAAAGAGAGGGATCCCGTCGTACGGACCTGTGAGACTGAACGGGTTGCGGTCCACGCGGAAGTGGACGGAGGCCGATGCGACGTTGCCAGCCCGGTCGACGGCTTCGACGTGGAACGTGTGCGCCCCTTCCGAGATGGCCGGAATGGCCAAGCTCGTGTCCGCGATCGTGACCGGCGTGCGGTCGTCGAGCCAGGCCATGTAGTGGTCGACCCCCGTCGTGTTGTCGTAGGAGATCCACTGGAACGTGTAGCCGTCCGAGTGGAGGTACACACCCGCGGTCGGGTCCGTGATTGTGAGCACGGGACCGTTCGTGTCCACGGTGAACGTCAAGTTCCTCTGGGCCACGTTGCCTGCGTAATCCGTGGCCTGAACCGTGACCACGTGCATGCCGTCCTCGAGACCGGTGAAGGAGGTCAAGCCGCCCCCCGACGTGGGCGCGAACGCCCCGCCGTCGACGGTCGCCGCATATCCAGAGACTCCGGAGACGGCATCCGAGGCTTGCCACGACACGGTCACGGTCGAGGTGTTCAGGAGGGCGCCTCCCGCAGGTTCGTTGATCGTCACGGCCGGCGCCACGGTGTCCACGGTGACGTTTGCGTCCGGCGCCGCGGGCGCCGCCTCCGAGTTTCCCGCGTGGTCCACGGCGACCGTGTAGAACTCATAGTAGCCGTCCCCCGCCGCGGACTGCGCGTCGAACGGGATCGTAGGGCTGGTCCACCGACCCTGCGGGTTCTGGACCGTGGTGTACTCCGTGAAGGCCCCCGTGGTCGACGTGCGGTACCATAGCTGCACGTAGGCCACGCCGCTCGCGTTCGCGTTGTCCGCGGCCGTGTACGGGATGCCGTAGGGGTCCTGGTTCGTGTACTGCGGCAACGAGGAGACTGAGGATGTCGGCGGGACGTTCTCGATCCCTGTGAGGACGAGGTCGTCCACGTAGGCCCCCTCGAAGCCGTGGTTCGCCGCGTCCGTGTGGAACCGGAAGATGAGCTGCTCGATGTTCGTCGGGACGGAGACGTTGGCGGGCTGCCACGCGTTGCCCGAAGAACCGCCCTGCTGGAAGAGGATCGTCGTCACGCCGCCCGCGACGTACGCGGCCTGGAGCCAGTCCCCGCCGCCGTTCTCCGTGCGCACCCAGTAGTAGAAGGAGAGGAACAGGCTGCTGTAGCCGTTGACGGATAGGTTGAGGGAGAAATCCGCCTGCATGTTGTCGTCGTACTCGTGGACCGCGGAGTTGTTCTGGCCCATATACGGACCCGCGGACTGGTTGCCGACCTGCGCGCACCAGGCGCTGTAGTTGCCGCTGTGGGGTCGGTAGGTGGATACGCCCCAGTCGTCGATCCCGGAAGCCGGGTTCGAGTCGTTCGTGACCCACCGCGGGCTCAGACCGCCGGTCTCGAATCCGTCGCTGAAGATGATGGCGGCGCCCGCGCGGGCGTGGGGGGCGATCGCCACCGTGCCGCCGAGGACGAGGGCGCTCGCGAGGATCGCGGCGATGACGGCGTGGAGGCGAGAGGAGGATCCCATGGGGGACACCCGCGGCCCCTCACCCGAGGTTCATGGGAAGGACCTTCCTGGACGGCTATCATCCCTGATTCCGGGACATCTCGCGAGGGACGGGCGATGCCCGTCAAGGCGCCGATCCACCTGCGTTCGGCAACCTCCGGTCGCCGGGCACGCCAACCCTTCAGGAGCAGTAGGCTGCCCGCGACGACCAGCAAGATGCCCGGCAATCCGAGGGGAAGAAACCAGAACGGGTTGGGCCACCCGCATGGGGCCGCTAAACGTGTCCGGCGGGTTGCCGGGGTGACGGGGCAGAACCGAGAGACGAGCCAGAACGCGACCGGGACCCCACCGACCGCGACCACGACGACTCCGTCCGTTCGTCCGCGTCTCATGCCGACAGTCGCATACACCCGTCTCGGCAAGGCTCTATCCCCGCGGCGCACCGGGACCGTAGGGGGGCCGCGCGGTCCGGTCCCCTTTCCCCGCCGCACGCCTACCTTGCGTCCAACTGCGTTTCAGCACTCATAGAGGTCGTCACACCGCGAGGTCGGCTGACCCTCTTGTCATCACAAACGCAGCCGTCTCATGCCGCCACCCCTACAAAATGCTTGTTGCAGCGGGGGCCTCATCAGTCTCATTGATTTCAACTCGGAGCGCAAGCTATTTGACATATAAACCGCGTCCCGCGCGGCATGGAAGTGCCCCCGGGACGAGTGGAACGCATCTCGGACGGCGGCGCGGAGGCCATCCGGACCATCCTCGCGGACCTCCGAGCCACGAAGTTCAACGGCATCCTCAAGACGTCCGTGTTCCGCGGAGACGTTCCGTCCCAAGGGCTCCTCGTGTTCCGCGGCGGGGACGGCGTCCTCGCCCAGCACCGCTCCGCGGAGGACCTGGAGGGCGCCGCGGCGGTCCCCGAGATCCTCCGGGACGCGTCGAGCGAACGCGCCCAGCTCGAGGTCCGCACGTACGACTACGGCCACTCCTCGATCAGCGTCGAGCAGCTCCAGAAGAGCTACCCGGAGGCGGCCATCGAAGGCCTCGGCGAACCCGATCCTCTCCTCGCCCAGATCGTCGCGGAGGCCACCCAGGAGCGCGAGGCGTACCTCAAGGACCTCACGGCCCGCCGCGAGCAGGAGAAGCGGCTCATCGACAAGGAGGAGGAGCTCTACAAGCGCAAGTGGGAGCTCGAGCAGGAGTACCAGCGATCCGCCGTACGGCAGCGGGAACTGGAGAGCCTGCGCCACGAGCTGTCCGCGGTCAAGGAGGCCAGCGGCATGCTCATGAGCCGCCTCGAGGAGCGCCGCACCCAGGCGGACGTGGAGATCGAGTCGGCGAAGAAGCTCATCGCGATTGACGCGGAGAAAGCGCGCGCGGAGGCCGACGCACAGCGGAAGGCCCTCGCCGAGCGCGAGGCGAAGCTCGCGGAGCATGAGCGGGAGCTCACGGCCCGGGAGAGCCTCCTCAACGAACGCCTCGGCTCCCTGGAGGGGCGGGCGACCACGTTCGAGGGGGAGCGCAAGCAGCTCAACGAGATGTACATCGACCTGCAGAAGGAGCTCGACAAGATCGCCGCGGCCCGCAAGGCCTTCGACGAGCGCGTCGCGGAGGCGGAGAAGCGGGACCGCGAGCTCACCCTGCGCGAGCAGTCCACCCGCGAGTGGGAGGCCCAGATGAAGGAGCACGACGCCTCCCTGGGTGAGCGGGAGACCGCGCTGGCGGAGCGGGACAAGGAGGTCGCGGAGAAGCTCAAGGACCTTGAAGGCCGGGAGACCCGTCTGGCCGAGCGAGCCACGGAACTCGAGCGGACGGCCGCCGAGGTGGAGACCCGGGACGAGTCCCTGGAGGATCGCCGGGAGGAACTCGGCCGCGCGACGAAGAAGCTGGAGAAGCTCACGAAGGACCTCGCCGCGAAGGACAAGAAGGTCGCCGAGGAGGAACGGGAGGCCCGGGAGCGGCAGGTCGACCTGCGACGCGGACAGCGGGAGCTCGCGACGCGCACCAAGGAGCTCGAACGGCGCGACCGTGCCGTCCGCGCCCTCGAGGAAGAACTCGAGGTCCAGCGCTCCCGGCTCAAGGACCAAGCGCTCAAGTTGCTGCGGGCCGAGAAGGCGTCCCAGGAGCGGCTCGCAGACCTGGAGACCGTCGAGCGAGAACAACAGCGGCGAGAGACCGCAATCGCCCGGCGCGAGTCCGCCGCCGAGAAGCGGGAGAAGGCCGTGGAGGCGGATGCCGCAGGACTCCAGGAGCGGACCGACGAGCTTGAGGTGGCCGAGGAGGACTTGAAGAACCGCGGCTCCGCTTCCGAGGAAGCGTTGCGCGCGCAGCGCAATGAGCTCGGCCGCCGGGAGCGTGAGGTCGGCGCGAAGGAGAAGACCCTCACCGCGGAGGCGGAGACCCTCGAATCCCTGAAGGCCACCCTGGACGAGCAGGAGACCGCGTTCCTCGAAGACCTGCGGGACATCGAGGCGCGGAAAGCCTCCTTGGAGCGATCCGAGGCGGACCTCGCCAAGGCCCAGGAGAAACTCGCGAAACGCGAGGAGGCCGTGACGGCCGCCCAGAGCCGCGGGAAGGCGCAGCTCGAGCGGCGCACCGTGTCCATCGACGAGCGCGAGGCGGGGCTGGAAGAGCATGAAAAGCTCCTGCAGGAACGGGAGCGGACCCTCGCGACGCGGACCGCGGAGGTCGAGGGCCGCGAGACCGCGGTGGCGTCCCGCGAAGACCGCCTAGCATCCGATTCCAAGCGCCGTCAGGCGACGCTCGACGCGCGCCGGCAATCCCTGGAGGACCAGGCCACCAAGCTGTCCGCCCTCCGCGACCGCCTCTCGTCGGAGCGGACTGCTGTCCAAGAGTCCCGGGCCGAGCTCAAGGCGCGGGAGACCAAGCTGAAGGAGGGCGAGTCGCGGCTCACGAAGGCGGAGGCGGACCTGGAGCGCAAGAAGCAGGAGCTCGCGCGGATCAAGGCCGGGCTGCGCCGCCTGCGCTGAACCGCAGCGGCAGGACCGCGCGGAGCGAGGGGGAGCGGACGTGTCGCACATCTACACGCTGACCACGGACTTCGGATCGGGCGAGTACGTCGGCTCGATGAAAGGAGTCCTGCTGTCCTTGGATCCTGACGCCACGATCATCGACCTGGACCACCACATCCGCCCCCAGGACATCCGCCACGGGGCGTACGTGCTCCGCACGGCTGCGCCCCACTTCCCCTTCGCGGTCCACGTCGGCGTCGTCGACCCGGGCGTCGGCACGGAGCGCCGCGGCGTGGTCGTGGTC
>DUJI01000138.1 GCA_013329855.1 Thermoplasmata archaeon
GCTCACGCGAGTCCAAGCAGGGGGCCTGAGGTCCGTGGCCGAGGAGAAGCCCAAGGAGGAAGCGCCCGAGGAGCCCGCGGCGGCGGAGGAGACCCCGAAGCCGCGCCGCGGCCGACGGGCGGCCGCGAAGCCCGCCAAGCAGGCGGTCAAGGCGTCCCCTCCGAAGGCGCCGGCGCTCAAGCCGGGCCAGGTCCGCGTATACTCGGTGGAGGGCGAGCCCCTGAAGACCATCGAGCTCCCCGCCGTGTTCCGATCCGAGGTGCGCCGCGACCTGATCCGGCGCGCCGTGACCGCGTTCCAGTCCAACCGACGCCAGCCGTACGGCCCCAACCCGCGATCCGGGATGAAGCACTCCGTCCGGTGGTCCGGCAAGGGGCACGGCGTGTCCCGCGTCCCGCGGTTGCGGGATGGGAGCACGGGCGCCCAGGCTCCGGGCACGGTCGGTGGGCGGAGGGCCCATCCCCCGCGCCCCGACACGGTCTGGGCGAAGAAGGTCAACCGGCAGGAACGCGGTCTGGCTCGCAACGCCGCGATCGCTGCGCTGCGCGACTCCGCCCTGGTCTCCGCCCGCGGTCACCGCTTCGATTCCGAATTGAGCCTCCCCGTCGTCCTGGAGGATGCGATCGAGTCCCTCGAGCCCGAGGAGGGCGCGACCCGCGAGGGGATGGCCATCCTCGAGCGCCTCGGACTCCAGGAGGACGTCCGGCGCGCGAAGGACGGGCGGCATGTCCGCGCGGGCCGTGGCAAGCTGCGCGGTCGCCGGCTGCGGGAGCCCCGGAGCCTCCTCGTCGTCGTCAAGGAGCCCGTCAAGGTCCGCCGGTTGTTCGGCAACCTCCCGGGAGTCGAGGTCGTGAGCCCCGCCTCCCTCAACGCGGAGATCCTCGCGCCCGGAGGCGACCCGGGCCGCCTCGCCCTGTTCAGCGAAGGCGCCCTGGAGATCCTCAGGAGTTGGCACGCATGAGACCCCACGATGTGCTCCTGCACCCCTACGTGACGGAGAAGACGCTCAACATGCTCCAGGGCACCCCGGCCCAGGACCTGAAGGACGGGAATCGGCTGGAGTTCCTCGTGGACCGCCGCGCGAACAAGACGGACATCAAGAGGGCCTTCGAGGAACTGTTCGAGGTCAAGGTGGCCCACGTGAACACGTTCGTCCGGAAGGACGGGAAGCACGCGATCATCAAGCTGAAGCCCGAATTCTCCGCGGAGGAGATCGGGATGCGGATCGGGGTGTTCTGATGGGAAAGAACCTGCCCAACCAGAGGCGCGGCCGCGGCACGTCCCCGACGTACCGTTCCCCGAGCCACCGCCATCCCGGCCCCGTGGGGTACCCGCACCTCCGCGGGAGCGGGACCGTCACGGAGATCTTCCAGGCCCCGGGGCACACCGCCCCGCTGGCCCGCGTCCGGTACGAGGGCCAGGAGGTCCTCATGATTGCCTGCGACGGCCTCACGGTCGGGCAGGCCGTGACCATTGGGTCGGCCAACGTGGACCGCGGGAACACCCTCCCGCTCGGCGAGATCCCCGAGGGCACGCTGGTCTACAACATCGAGAAGATCCCCGGGGACGGCGGGCGTTTCGTCCGCGCCGCGGGCACGCAGGCGGTCGTCGTGAGCCAAGGTGACCGGACCGTCGTCCAGCTCCCGTCGGGCAAGTTCTACGCGTTCCACCGCGGCTGCAAAGCGACCATCGGTGCCGTCGCGGGCGCGGGCCGCGGGGACAAGCCCTTCACGAAGGCGGGAAAGAAGTACCACGCGTTCCGCTCCTTCAGCAAGGCCTACTTCGACGTCCGCGGCGTCGCGAAGAACCCCGTGGACCACCCCCATGGCGGCGGCTCCCACCAGCACGTCGGGCGCCCGTCCACCGTGGGCTATGACGCTCCTCCCGGCCGCAAGGTGGGCCGACTGTCCCCGAAGCCGAAGCGGATCCGTGAACGGAAGCAGAGGAGGTAGACGAGATGCCACGCAAGATGGGCGGGCTGGCCAAGGCGGCACGCAGGAAGCTGCGGAAGCGCGCGGGCCTGGTCGAGACGCGCAGGAAGAAGGAGTTCACCTACCGGGGCTACACGCTCGAGGAGATGAAGGCCATGACCCTGGAGGAGATCGTGGAGCTGCTCCCCGCACGCGCCCGCCGCTCGTTCGTCCGCGGCCTGGACGAGGAGCGCACGACGCTCATCGACAAGCTTCGCGCGAACGGCACGGAGGACGCCGTCCGCACGCACTGCCGCGACGTCCCCATCCTCCCCGACTTCGTCGGGAAGAAGGTCGCCGTGCACAACGGGAAGGAGTTCGTGACCGTCGACATCAAGCCGGAGATGATCGGGCACTACATCGGCGAGTTCGCCATGACGCGGAAGACCGTGGTCCTTCACAGCGGCCCGGGCGTCGGCGCGACGCGCTCGTCCAAGTTCATGCCGCTGAAGTAGGTGGACCATGACGCACCTCGGGTACACGGTGGACTACAAGATCGAGAGCATGGCGCGCGCCTACGGCAAGGAGCTCCAGATTCCCTGGAAGAAGAGCGTGGAGCTGGCCCGCGCGATCCGCGGGAAGACCGTGGAGCAGGCGCGGGAGTACCTCGAGAACGTGGCCGCGCTGAAGCAGCCCGTGCCCATGAAGCGGTACAAGCGGTGGGTCGCGCACAAGTCGGGCTACGGCCCCGCGCGCTATCCTGTGAAGGCGGCCAAGGCGTTCCTCCGCGTGCTCGAGAGCGCGGTGGCCAACGCGGAATTCACCGGGAAGGACAACCCGGACGGGATGCGGATCATGGTCATCAACGCCCACAAGGGCGCCATCCAGAAGGCGTACCGGCCGCGGGCCCACGGGCGCAGCGGCCCGTGGAATCAGGACACGGTCAACCTCGAGATCGTCCTCGAAGAGACGGAGGAGAGCTGATGCCCGAGGCAGCGGTCACGGAGCGGCGGAAGGACAAGCGCATCATCGTGGAGAACATGCGTCGTGTCCTGCTCAAGGAGTACCTGATGAAGGAGACGCGCCGGGCGGGCTTCGGCGGTCTCGACATCCAGCGCACGCCCATGGGGACGCGGGTCACGCTCCTGTCCGAGCGCCCGGGCCTCGTGATCGGTCGCAAGGGCGGGGCGATCAAGAGCCTCACGGACGCCGTCGAACGGCGGTTCAAGTTCGACAACCCGCAGATCGAGGTCCAGGAGGTGGGTAACCCCTCCCTGAACGCGCAGATCATGGCGGAGAAGCTCGCCAACGCCTACGAGAGGGGCTGGCACTTCCGCCGCGCGGGTCACAGCACGGTCCGGCGGATCATGGAATCGGGCGGCAAGGGCTGCCTCGTGATCATCGCCGGGAAGCTGACGGGGCAGCGGCACCGCACGGAGAAGTTCAAGGCGGGGCACATCAAGTACTGCGGGGAGCCGCGCAATCTCTGGATGGACCGAGGATTCGCCGTGGCCAAGCTCAAGCCTGGCGTCATCGGCGTCACCGTGGAGATCATGGACCCGGCCGCCAAATTGCCCGACGAGATCGAGGTCAAGGCCGCCGTGTCCGGCGCCTCTGCGATCCCCGAGCCGGCCGTGGAGCCTGCGTCCGAGCTGCCCATCGAGGAGACTCCGGTGGCCCCGGAGGAACCCGCGAAGGCCGAACCCGAGGCCGCCGAGGCGGATGAAGCCGTCACCCTCCCGGAGGAGGAGCCGCCGAAGCCCGTGGAGACGGTCAAGAAGAGCAAGGTGGCCACGAAGCGCCTGAAGAAGGTGGCCAAGACCGTCAAGGAACTGGGCGTCGACGCGGACGTCGACGTATCCGAGGAGGGGAAGTAATGGCGCTCCTCCGGACCAAGGAGATCCGCGCCATGGACGCGGCCGCGCGCGAGAAGAAGCTGCGCGAGCTGCGGGACGAGCTCATGCATGAGCGGGGCGTGGCCGCGATGGGAGGGGCCCCGCCGAACCCGGGCAAGATCCGCGCCTTGAGGAAGAACAT
>DUJI01000006.1 GCA_013329855.1 Thermoplasmata archaeon
ACGGGAGCGAGACGGTGAACGGCAACGCGGTCCTCTCGTTCGAGACCGCGGTCTACGAGCTGACCGTGGTGACCCGGGCGGGCAACGGCCAGCACCTCGACGGCGCGTACGTGAGCGTGATCGACTCCAGCGGCCTCGTGTTCGACGCGAACATCACGGGGGCCGATGGCAGCGTCGTCCTGCGCCTGCCCACGGGCAACTACACGATCGAGGCACGGTACATCACGGTGGACCAGGGGTCCCTGTACGACTCTGGGCCGCGGTACCAGGCCATCGACGTGACCAGCTCCACGGCGGCCACGATGACCTTCAGCGACTTCCCGCTGCCGCTGACGAGCACCCTGGACTTCCTGTTCGCGCTCGTCTACGGGATCACGGTCGCCGTCCTGCTGGCGGTCCTCTTCCTCGTCGTGCGCCGGATGAAGGGCGGGAAGCCGTCCGCCCCGCCGGTGGAACCCGAGAAGAAGGAGTGAGCGCGCCACGGTCCGGGCCCGCCCATTCCCTTGGCGGGCCTGGACCCCCTTTCCGTCTTCCCCCAGTCCGTGGTGCGTGACGACAGCCGGATCTCACGCCGGGGACGTCCACTTGAGCTCCTCGATGGGGAGCGCGAGGGACGTGATCGTCTCCGCGACGTGGCTGAACTGGGTCACGAAGTCCGCGGCGGTGCTCGCATCGGGGGCTTCGAAGATCACGATGGCATCCGGCTTGCCGAACAGGGCGAAGAACTCGTGCACCATGACGTTGTTCGGAAGCCGCGGGCGCTTGAACAGGCGGGTGGCCTCATCGAGCTGGCCCGGCATCACTCTGAGCTGCGAGACGAAGAGCATGGGCTCACGACGCGAAGGCATCCGGCCTTCGCTATTTAACCGTGTCCCGCCGCCTATCGCGCGCCGCTATGCGCCGCGGCCGCCCGGTGCGTCCGCACGTGGATCAGCCGGGACTGGACCACGGTCGTGCCCAGGACGTGGTCCGACCACCGCTGCCGGGGGTCGCCCTCCACGAGCATGCCCGCGATCGTGTCGAAGAAGGGGAAGATGAACCAGAAGATCTTGGGGATGTTGCGGACCGCGGCCTTCGCGAACGTCATGGGGCCGCGGGTCGGTCGGACCTCGAGGCCCATGATGTACTTCCCGCACGTCGCGCGGAAGATGGCCTCGCCGCCCACGGAGTACGCGTAGATGGCCGCACCGCCCAGGACCCCGTAGACCCACGCCGCCCGCTCCCCGTTGAAGTAGAGGAGCGTCCAGAGCGGCGCGAAGACGAACAAGAGGTCGATGATGTACGCACCGACGCGCCGCGCCCAGTGGCCCTGGAACGTGCGGTTGTGCCCGATGAGGTCGAATCCCGTCACCATGGGTGCATCCCGCGCGTTCCATCGGGGCTTTCGATATAAATAAGTTCATCCACGCGCGGGACGGGCGGTTGACAAACCGCGGCCACTCAGATCGCCCATCATTCATCACGGGTCAGCGTCGGTTGCATCATCACGGTGGCATCCCTCGGAAGACGCCCACCGCGTTTGAGCTTTGCCGTGTCCCGCCACCCTTAATGCCCCAGGGGGACATCGCGCCACCGTGTCGGACATCCGCCTGTTCGCCTACCACGCGGGGCAGTGCGACCCGAAGAAGTGCACGGCCCGCCGACTCGAGCGGATGGGCCTCCTGGCCTTCGTGCCGCGGATCGCGTCCCTCCCGGCGGGCAGCGTCCTCCTCACCCCCGAAGGGGGCCGCGCCCTCTCCCGTGCGGACGCCCCGCGCGCCCGGCGGCACGGTCTCTCCGTCCTGGACCTGAGCTGGAACGTCACGCAGAAGGTCGGCGGGTTCCCCGCCGCGCCCAAGACGGTCGGACGGGCCCTCCCGTTCCTCGTCGCGGCGAACCCCGTGAACTACGGGAAGCCGTTCCTGCTCTCGAGTGCGGAGGCGTTCGCCGCGGCCCTCACCATCCTGGGGGAGGAGGCGCACGCCCGGGATGTCCTCGCCAAGTTCGCATGGGGGGAGCAGTTCCTCACGCTCAACCGGGAGCCCCTGGAGGCCTATGCGAAGGCGGCGGACAGCGCGGGCGTCGTCGCGGCGCAGGCCGAGTTCATTTGAAATCGGGCGGGAGCAGGTCGGGGATCCCGTCCTTGATCTCGTAGCGGTGGTTGCAGGCCTTGCAGAACAGGGAGCCCTCGAGGATCTCGTCCTTCTCCACGTCCACCTTGAGCTCCAGATCCCCCTTGCAGACGGGGCAGCAGAGGATCTCCATGAGGTCCCGCTTCATCGGCTTCCCGCATGGCCCGCGGCGACTTAAGCCCATTGGGCGCCCGGGATGTTCGACCCCCGTGCCAAAAACCTCTTGGCCCTCCGCGGTCCGTAGTCGCAGCCGGTCGAGGCAGGCGCCCTCCATGGATTCCCGGGAAGCCATAAATAGGACGTCCCTTATCGAGCAGCCTCTTCGGAGTCGTGTACCCAGTGGATGAACGGAAGAGCTGGCTCCGCGAGAACTGGCGCATCGGCCTGATCCTGGTCCTGATCCTCGGCCTCGCGCTGTTCCTGCGCGTGTACTTCGTCTACAACGAGTTCGCGCCCGCGGGGTACTGGACCGGCGGAGGCGACTACTCCGGCGGCTCGGACCCCTTCTACTGGGAACGCGCCCTCCTCTATTCGTTCACCACGGGCAAGGAGATTGCCCGGGACTACGCGATGAACTACCCCATCGGGTTCCCGGACGTCCGGCCGCCCATGTTCGACTGGTTCAACCTCCTCTCGGGCTACGTCATCTCGCCCGCCTTCGGAGGCAACTCGTGGTTCGCCATGGTCTGGATGCTCAACATGAACGCCGCGATCTTCGGCGTCCTCGCGATCATCCCGACCTACCTCATCGGGAAGGAGGCGTTCAACCGGCGCGCGGGGATCTTGGCGGCCCTCCTCCTCGCAATCAGCGCGGCGTCCCTCCAGCGGAGCCACGCGACGATCGCCGTCCACGACTCGTGGACCCTGTTCTTCGTGATCTGCGCGTTCTACTTCTACCTCCGGTCCCTGAAGACCCTGAACCGTAGGCGGTGGGTGGAGAACTGGTTCCAGCCCAAGATGGTCTCCGGCGGCCTGCGCGCCTTCCTGAAGGAGAACCGGAAGAGCGTCCTGTACGCCTTCATGGCGGGCCTCAGCATCGCGGTGACCGCGCTGTCCTGGCAGGGCTGGGCGTACGTGCCCGTCATCCTGGTCCTCATCTTCCTCGTCGAGGTCCTCCTGGACCGGATCCGGAACCAGGACGCCATGGGGGTCACCCTCCTCTTCATGATCATCTTGGCGGTGCCTCTCCTCGTCTCGTTCCCCTGGTATCTGGTCCGCGGCCAGATCAAGACGTGGTGGGACGTGCCCTTCTACCTCTTCCTCGTGGCCTCCGCGCTCGGCCTCGTCTTCACGGTCACCCGGGACTACCCGTGGACCCTGGTCATCCCCGCGACGTTCGCGGCCGGCGGCGCCGGGCTCCTCGTCGGCTTCACGGTGAACCCGTCCCTCCTGTTCGCCTTCTACAGTGGCGCCGGGTACTTCGTGAAGAACAAGGTGTACCAGACCATCGCCGAGGCGCAAGAGCCCGGGATGTCCGAGCTCATCCTGAACTACGGCTGGTTCACGTTCTACGTCGGCTTGTTCGCGATCGCCTACATGATCTGGCAGATGCCGCGGCGCAACAACCCCGCGTACACCATGCTCGTCATGTGGACCGCGGGCGCCCTCTTCATGGCCCTCGCCGCGGCGCGGTTCCTGTTCAACGCGGCGGCCGTCATGGCCATCGCGACCGGCTATGCGTTGGACCTCGTCCTGGACTGGGGCGGATTCGGGCAGCTGAAGCGGACGTACCACTCCCTGGCCGAGGGCTCCTGGCGGAACGCCATCCGGAAGAGCGTCAAGCCGCGGCACGTGATCGTCGTCCTCCTCATCGCCCTCCTCGTGTTCCTCCCCAACGTCTGGTTTGCCGTGGACGCGGGCATCCCCTACGAGCAGAAGGGGGTCTATGACAAGCAGATCCAGGGCCTCCTGCCGTCCTTCCTGCAGGCCCCCGGCTTCAGCACGGTGGGGGCGGGCAGCACGTTCTACCTGGGGGCGTTCGGGTACTCCCTGCCCAACGAGAGCCAGTACTTCCCCGCGGCGTACCAATGGCTATCGACCCAGGACACGAACCTGCCCCTCGTCGACCGCCCCGCGGTCATGGCCTGGTGGGACTACGGGTTCGAGATCGCGGAGCGGGGCGGACACCCCGTCGTCGCGGACCCGTTCCAGAACGGCTACGCGATCTCCGGGCAGTTCATCCTGTCCCAGAACGAGACGGCCGCGATCTCCCTCCTGGCCCTCCGGATCATCGAGGGCAACTACCAGCGGAACGGCGGCCAGCTGAGCCCCGCCGTCTCCCAGCTCCTGACCGGCGCGGGGATCAGCCCGGCCGTGGTCCTCTTCGCCTTCCGGAACCCCGGGTCCCTCATCCCGATCATCCTGGGCAACCCCAACCTGTACGGGCCCTGGGACTCCAACATGCAGTTCCTGAACGCCCCCTACATCTACCTGAGCCAGATCTTCCTCGCGAGGCTCACGGAGGACCAGCTCGTCAACCTGTACCAAGCCCTCTGCACCGCGACGAACACGTCCATCGGCTACTTCATGGCGGACACCCGGCTGTTCCCCATCAGCGCGACGAACACGGGGATCTTCTACGCCCCCGCGAAGCTGTCCGACCACCGCACGGTCACCCTGTACAACGGCCAGGTCCTTCCCGTGGACTTCTTCCAGATCCTCGCGAACACGAACAGCGCGCAGAACATCCCCATCCAGCTCGTCCAGCCGACGGACCAGGTCTCCTCGACCACGATCCAGTACCAGCCCATGTTCTACAACTCCATGTTCTATCGGGCCTTCGTCGGCTACTCCCCCTCCGCGGTCGGCTCCACGGACAAGGGCATCCCGGGCCTGGACCAGGCCCTCGCCTCCTACCTGCCGGAGCCCGCGTGGAACCTGACCCACTTCCGCGTCGTGTACCGGACCGCGTACTACAACCCGTACACGGACGCGTCGAACCACACGGGCGCGTGGCGCGCGATCAACTACGACCAGGCCGCCGCGCTCCAGGCGCAGATCTCCGCGGGGACGGCGACCGGCGTCGTGGACATGAGCACCCTGACGGACATCCAGAATGGGATGGTCATCCTGCGGTACTACCCCGGCGCCTACGTGAACGGGACGGTCACCGTGGGCGGCCTCCCCCTGGCCAACGTGCACATCACGGTGACCGACGAGCTCGGGACGCCGCACGACGTCACGTCGACGGACGCGAACGGCCACTACAGCGTGATCGGCCCCTTCGGGAACGTCACGCTCACCGCGAGCGTCGGGACCCTGGACAACCGGACCCTCGTGGGCGCCACCACCCTGGCTACGGCCACGTTCCCGGTCACGGAGGACCAGGCCATGCGGGTCAACCAGGACCTGAACGGGGACGGCGTGCCCGACTGGCTCATCACGAAGGACCTGGCCGTCGCGCCCCGGTCCATCCACGGCACGGTGTACCTCGACACGAACTACGACAGCACGTTCGACGAGGGCGACCAGGTCGCGCCCGGGGCCGTCGTCCAAGTGAGCGCGGAGGCCCTCGACCAGCAGGCCACGGCCACCGCGGGCCCCACGGGGGCCTATGCCATCCCCGACCTCACGACCGGGCTGTACCGCGTCACCGTGACGTACCGCGGACACACGGTCGGTTCCTCGGTCATCCAGGTCGGGACGTCCACGAACGCCCTGCAGGACATCGCGATCCCCTTCTCCCTCGTCCACGGCGTGACCGTGGACGCGGGCGGCGCCGCCCTGGGGAACGCCACGGTCCTCCTCACGGACCGGGCTAACGGGACCACCCTGGACTACGTCACGAACTCCACGGGCGTGTACGGCTTCGGCCCGCTCCTGGCGGGCAACTACACGATGAAGGCCGTCTCGGGCAGCCTGTCCTCCATCCCCATGGACTTCACCCTCGGGGCCACGGGCCTCACGACGAACCTGACCCTGGTCCCCTCGGGAGGCGTCGCGGGGACGACCCTGCTCTTCGGCACGACCCTGCCCTTCGCGACCCTCTACTTCCAGGAGGCCTCGACGGACTACGTCATCGCCACGGCGACGTCGGACGCGAGCGGCCGCTACAGCCTCTCCCTCCCCGCGGGCGACTGGAACGTGAACGGCCGGCTGTACCAGGGGACGGGCCTCTACGCCACCCTAGGCCGCGTGACCGTCCGTCCCGGGCAGACGACCGCGTACAACGGGAACTTCGTGGACGGCGGCCGGGTGACCGGAACGGTCAGCGCGACGGGCCAGACGGGGGACCTCCGCGCGCACATCGGCTTCCTCTCCAGCGCGGGGGACTGGTGGATCCGCTCCGCCTTGGGGAACATGTACCTCGCCTACCTGCCCACGGGGACCTACTCCCAGGTCGCGAGCGTCTCCGGCGCCATGTACACGGGCAG